>JAPLDE010000098.1 GCA_026391855.1 Bacteroidota bacterium
TAGTAGGCTTTTCATTCACCACAAAGGACGCGAAGGGTTTCACGAAGGATTTCACTAAGGGATTGATTTTCAATATTGACAATTGGCTTCACCGAGCTCCGCTTCGCTCCGGTTGACAATTGACAATGAATTAATCCGGGTGAGGGTATCGGAAAGATATTAAGGGAGTTGTTTTCGTTCCATTCCTGGAAAAAGCCTGTCCTGAAGGGTCGGGATTTTTTGTTAAATTATTCATCTGAACGGTTTTAATAAGGATTTCTCTTTTATCTTTGTTATTCTCAAAATGAGAAATTCTTTACAAGATGAAAAAAAACACCTTTCTAAGATTATTTCTTTTCCTGATTTGCTGGGGAATGATTTATAGCCTCCAGGCGGCCTACCTGAGAAACGTCCCGATCAGGATCACCCAGCCTGACGGCACACAGATCCAGTGTTTAGTTTCCGGAGACGAGTACTATACCTGGATACACGATGCGAACAATTACACCATCACCAAAAACCATGTTACCGGGTATTACGTGTATGCGACCCTGGTTGACGATGAGCTGGCCGCCACACCTTATGTTGTCGGTCAATCCGATCCCGTGTCCGCCGGGCTCCAGCCGGGGATCAATATTCCATCCTGGAAATGGAAACAGCTCAGGGATGACTTCGTAAACAGCACTCCCAAGAAACCGGGGTCTGTTCTGCCCCCGTCGTTAATGGTCCCGGAGGTTGCCGGAACGCTGAACAACCTGGTCGTCTTTATCCGTTTTGCCGACCAGACGGAATTTCCTGAAGTCCTCTCTTTTTACAGTGATATGTTCAACACCTCCACTACCGGGGTGAGCTCCATGTACAATTATTTCAAGGAGGCTTCCTATAATACCATGTTCATCCCGTCGACCTTTTATCCCCTGCCTAACGGCAGCCTTATCGTTTCCTATGTGGATCCGCATAACCGGAGTTATTACCTGCCTTATGATGCAGAAACCAATCCCGACGGATATACTGAAGATCAGCGAACGGAAAGGGAGCACCTGCTGCTGAAAAATGCCGTTGAATTTATAGCCAGCCAGGTCCCGCCAAGCCTGAATATTGATTTTGATAATGACACTTATGTTGACAATGTCTGCTTTATTATCCGGGGGGGGTATTCCGACTGGGCCACGCTGCTCTGGCCTCACCGCTGGTCCTTATATAGTCAGACAGCATACATTAACGGGAAAAGGGTATGGGATTACAATTTCCAACTGGAAGACTTTCTTTCCAGTTCAGGTGTGGGCGTACTCTGCCATGAGATGTCGCATTCGCTGGGATGTCCAGATCTCTATCATTACAGTTATGACGGGATCAACCCTGTAGGCAGCTGGGACCTGATGGAATACAATCAAAATCCGCCCCAGCATACCGGGGCTTATATGAAGTCAAAGTATACCCACTGGATCTCTTCGATCCCAAGCATTACCACTTCCGGGATTTACACCCTGAATCCGCTGACTTCCGCTACGGGAAACTGCTACAAGCTGAATTCCCTGAATTCGACGACCGAGTATTTTGTTTTCGAATACCGAAAGAAAGAAGGGACGTTTGAAAATTCCCTGCCCGGGTCGGGGTTGCTGATCTACCGCATCAACACGGCTGCCGGGGACGGAAACGCGGATGGTCCGCCGGATGAAGTTTATATATACCGGCCATTCGGAACATCAACCACTAACGGATATTATAACGAAGCCAATTTCAGCAGTGAATCGGGAAGGACCACCTTTAACAACAGCACCAACCCCAATGATTTCTTCCAGGATGGAGTGACGATGGGGGATATCGATATTTCCAACGTAACTGAAGTCGGCTCAACCATCTCCTTTACAGTGAATATGGGGATGCTGGCCAATTTTACGGCCAGTCCTACCACAACCTGTACCAATCAAATGGTGACATTTACCGACCAATCCGTTGGAGGCGGTATTTCCTGGAGTTGGAGTTTTAGTCCCAACAATGTCGTTTATGTGAACGGGAGCAGCTCATCTTCTCAAAATCCACAGGTTCAGTTTACTGCAGGAGGCAGTTATTCAGTTACCCTGGTTATTGTAGGAACATCCGGTTCCGCTACCGTGACGAAAGATAATTATATACAGGTGACCGGATCTTCACCTCCACCCTTCAGCGATGACTTTGAAAGCGGCACTTTCGAGACCCATGGCTGGTCGGTGGTAAATCCCGATGGTCTGACAACATGGGCTATTTATTCCGGTGCCGGGGGTAACGGGAGCAGCATCAAGAGTGCCTATATGCATTTCTTCACTTATACTACCCTTCCGGCCGTGGATGATCTGGAGATCCCGGCGATATCTCTTGCCGGCCTGGGTTCGGCCCAGCTGACCTTTAAAGTGGCTTACCGTCAGAAATCATCCAGTTTTCATGATACGCTGAAAGTGATGGTCGCCACGAATTGCGGCGACACCTATTCTACCACCCTTTATTCCAAAACAGGGTCGACGCTGGCCACCGGTTCACCCATGACGACCAATTTTGTGCCCTCCTCAACCACTGACTGGAGGCTTGAAACCGTCTCTCTTACTTCTTTTGTAGGGAACACCATCAAGTTGAAATTCAGGGGAATAAATGGCAATGGCAACAACCTTTACATCGATGATATCAGCCTGACGGGCGGTGCGCCGCTGGTAGCCGATTTTTCGGCTAACCCGACAACCCCCTGCCAGGGAACCAACGTACAATTCACCGACCTCTCGACAGGATCCCCGACGAGCTGGCTGTGGAGTTTCGGGGACGGGCTGTATTCCTCCCTTCAAAATCCCATCCATCAATATAATTCTTCAGGACCTTTCACTGTGAGCCTGACGATCATTAAATCAGGGGGTTCCGATACAGAAATCAAGACAAATTATATCAACGTCACTCCATCCATACCCGTTTCAGTAACCATTTCTCAAACTCCATCCGGTTCGGTATGCCCGGGTGCAACCGTGACTTTTACTGCCTCGGTTACCAATGGGGGAAACCCGACGGTTTACCAATGGAAGCGAAATGGCGCCAATGTAGGAATGAATGCCGCTGTTTATTCGGCCTCAAATTTTACAAACGGCGAGACGGTGTATTGTATGGTAACCGCCGGTAACTTATCCTGTGCCGTAAACAACCCGGCTACCTCCAATATCGTCACCTTATCAGTAGCTGCCGGTCAGACAGCCTCTGTGACCATTGTCCCCAGTCCTTCGGGAACAGTTTGCCAGGGCTCAACCGTAATCTTCACCGCTACCCCGGTTAACGGTGGCAGTAGTCCTTCCTACCAATGGAAAAAAAACGGAGCCAATGTTGGTACGAACTCCAATGTATATACAACCAATGCGCTGGTTAACGGTGACCAGGTCTATTGCGTTATGACATCCAGTAACACCTGCGTATCACCCAACCCTGTTAAT
Source organism: Bacteroidota bacterium (assembly GCA_026391855.1). Classification (GTDB taxonomy): domain Bacteria; phylum Bacteroidota; class Bacteroidia; order Bacteroidales; family CAIXZF01; genus JAKLIX01. The sequence goes on from JAPLDE010000098.1 coordinate 3,423, forward strand.
TCAAATATCCTGGTTATGACAGTGGTTGCTTCGGTTACTGCGTCGGTCACGATTTCTGCCAGCCCGCCGGGGGCCGTTTGTTCAGGGGCAATGGTAAATTTCAGTGCGACTGCCGTTAACGGAGGCACTTCCCCGGTTTATCAATGGAAGATAAATAACCAAAACGTGGGAAGCAACCAATCAACCTTTTCCTCCAACACCCTGCAGAACGGAGATATGGTTACCTGCCAGCTTACCTCCAGCAAGACCTGTGTTGTCGAAAACCCGGTTACATCAAATGCAATAACGATGAATGTACTGACCAACTCTCCGGTTTCGGTCACCATTTCTGCTTCACCTTCTTCCAGCACATGCCAGGGTCAGGCTGTTACCTTCAGCGCCATCATTGTAAACGGGGGTACGAACCCGGCCTATGCCTGGAAGAGAAACGGGGTGACAGTGAGTACTTCGGTAACGTATACCAGTTCAAACCTGGCGAATAATGATATCATTACCTGCCTGGTCACTTCAAATGCTTCCTGTGTGACGGGTAACCCGGCTCTTTCCAACGCGGTCACCATGTCGGTCAGCCCCAATGTCCCCGTCTCGGTCAATATCTCAGCAAGCCCCTCAGGGGCAGTGTGTTCGGGAACCCCGATCACCTTTTCAGCCAATATCACCAATGGCGGAACATCGCCTGCCTACAACTGGAAAAAGAACGGACAAACGGTGGGTTCAGCATCAACTTATGTTTCTTCCTCCCTGGTTAGCGGTGATGTCATTCAATGTGTTGTTACTTCCAGTTTATCCTGTGTAACCTCAAACCCGGCCAGTTCCAACAACCTGACAATGAATATACTGCCAAGCTACCAGGTGAGTGTCAGCATATCCCCAACACCGGCCGGAATGATCTGTTCGGGGACGCCGGTTAATTTCCAGGCCGTCCCGGTTAACGGGGGAAGTCAGCCCGGATATCTCTGGTTCAAAAATGGTGTCCAGGTCGGGAACAATTCATCTTACCAGGATAATTCCCTGGCCGACGGAGATCTTGTTTATTGCCAGCTTACCTCAAGCCTGACCGGTTGTGTCTCGGGGAACCCCGCTATTTCAGAAAATTATGCTGCTTCTGTGAACCCCTCTCCGGTTATCTTTTTAGGCAATGATACCACTATCCCATCCGGTTCCGGACTTGACCTGAGCCCGGGTTATGGATACATTATCTACCAGTGGAGCAATGGTGAAACCACCCCGTCAATCACGGTAACCACCAGTGGCACCTATTCTTTGACAGTAACTGATTTTGCGGGATGTACGGCATCCGATGAAATTATGGTTACGGTGGGTTTCAACTCGGTGCACGGAAGGGTTACTTACATGAATACAGACCTTTCCCCGATGGACAGCACTGCCGTACTAATGAAACAGGGTAACACAATAATATATCAGACCACCACCAATGACCTGGGTTATTTTTACTTCGATAATCTTGAAGAGGGTGATTATCTGCTGACAGCAACGCCGACAAAAACCTGGGGCGGTGTCAATTCCACCGACGCCCTGCTTACTATGAAACATTTTGTAGGGATGTCGTTGCTCACCGGATTGAGACTCAGAACGGCCAATGTGGATAACTCCCCTGTAGTCAATACGATAGATGCCCTGATGATAGGCAAAAGAGTGGTGGGGCTGATCTCCTCTTTCCCGATCGGAAACTGGGTGGCCGACAAGATAAATATCACCATTAACGGATTGGCTCCCATCGACCAGGATCTGAATACGCTTTGTGCCGGTGATGTAAATAATTCGTATATCCCCCTTACTAAAACGAAGCCTTCGGTAGAACTTTCACCGGCTGATGCTTTCATAACCCCTGAAAATGACCTGATCCAACTGCCTGTTTATGCCGGATCCCCAATGAATATAGGGGCTTTGACATTATTCCTGAGCTATCCTACAGACCAGGTGGAGTTGATTGATATAAGCATTCCGGGCAGAGGCCGGGAAAACCTGGCTTACAACCACAAGTCAGGATTACTGGCCATTTCATGGGCAGATATTACACCTCTTGACCTGAAAGCAATGGATCCTTTGGTAATACTGACTTTCAAGGTCAAGGGTCTGATAAGGGTTCCTTTCCTTCTTAACTGTCAGCCCGGATCGGAACTGGCCGACGGTGACGGATTTGTGATCAGCCAGGCATCGCTTTTACAACCTGAAGTAATTGGCAACAGCCAGACCTCTCTTACGGCAGGTGTTCGTCCAAACCCGGTGAAAGGGTTGGCAACGCTTTGGTACAACCTGCCCAACAGTGGTTTCCTGTCTCTTGCATTGATCAATATGGAAGGGAAAACAGTAAAAACATTCTGCGGATCATACTACCAGTCCGGTATTCAGGAAATCCCCTGGGACGGAAGCGATGACAAGGGAAACAAACTCTCCTCCGGTGTCTATTACCTCCGGGTTTCTTCCTGTTCAGCTGTTTTTGTAACCAGGATCGTCCTGCTGCCCAGGTAAGAAACGATCAATTTCGTTAATTCAAACTACATAGATTTGTATCTTTGCATGTAATGTGCCTTCCCGGGATGAAAAGAAAGGTCATTCCCTTTGTTTGATTTTTTGAAAAACAACCGCTGATGAGAAAAATATCTGTTACTACCGCAATCATCTCCCTGCTATTCGCCTCATTATCAATAGCTCAGAATCTATCTGTTGTCCCTGCCGGGCAAAATAAAACCAGTGTGACCGAAAGTACGGCCTATAAAGTAAAACTGACCAATCACCTGAGTACCATAAAAACACTGGAGGTATCGACACCGCTTGGGTTATTTACCCAGTTGACTGTTGATGATTACTCAAATTCACAGGAAACGGGCTGCCCTATGGTGCCGGTTCTGAGAAAACTGATGGAAATACCGACGGGTGCCGGTGTTACTGTCAATGTTATTTCAAGCAGTTATACAGACCTGGATATGAGTGGTAGCGGATATCATCCCCTCATCCCTGCCCAGCCCCAGCGGATCAAATCCGATGATGCGGATGAAAGCTTTATCTATCATTCATCGGCCTACCAACAGAATCTCTTTGCTCCCACTCAACTGGTCACTTTTGACGTATTGGGCTTTTTACGCGGTCAACGACTGGGACGACTTAATCTTTCCCCGGTTCAATATAATCCTGTTAGTCAAATACTTAGAGTTTATCATGAGATCACCGTTGAAATTGTTTTTGATCATCCGGATATGATACAGACCAGGATAAACAAACAAAAGAACCTGAATCCCTTTTTCAATGTCATCAATAACATGCTGCTGAACCAGCTCCCGACCGATTCACCCCTGGATACCATTACTCAATATCCTGTCAAATTTGTGATCGTATCTCCCGTCACTTTTCAAACCACTCTTCAGACTTACATCGCCTGGAAAAAGAAAAAGGGGTTTACCGTGGTTGAAGCCTATACCAGCGATCCATTGGTCGGAACCACTACTACTTCTATAAAAAACTATCTGCAGGGGTTGTATAATGCCGGAACACCAAACAATCCTGCGCCAAGTTTTGTACTGTTCGTGGGTGATGTGGCCCAGGTGCCTGCTTTTACAGGAACCTCCGGCAGTCACCCCACCGATCTGTATTATTGTGAATACACCGGCGATTATCTGCCGGAAGTGTATTACGGACGGTTTTCAGCCACTACAGTGGCACAACTTCAGTCGCAGATAAACAAAACACTTGAGTATGAGCAATATACAATGCCTGATCCATCCTTCCTGAATCAGTGTGTGATGGTTGCCGGGGTGGATGCCACTTATGGCCCTACCCATGCCAATCCTCAGATCATTTACGGAACGAATACTTATTTCAACACAGCACACGGACTCACGTCCCATACTTATTTATACCCGAATTCGGGGTCTCAGGCTGCCCAGATCATCCAGGATGTAAGCAACGGATGTTGTTTTGCCAATTACACTGCCCATGGAAGCTCCGCCGGATGGGCAAGTCCTTCTTTTACCACCGCCAATATTCCCTCTCTTACCAACAACCATAAGTATCCCCTGATGGTAGGGAATGCCTGTCTTACGAATAAATTTGATGAAAGCGAGTGTTTTGGTGAAGCCTTGCTGCGGGCAACCAACAAAGGAGCTGTAGGCTATATCGGTGCTTCAAATAATACTTACTGGGATGAGGATTATTACTGGTCGGTCGGTGCCAAAGCCGTTACTCCGACGCCCACCTATTCGGCAACGGCCCTGGGTGCTTACGACCGGACATTCCATGATCATGGCGAGCCTTACAGCGACTGGTTTATGACCCAGGACCAGATGGTATACGCCGGAAACCTGGCTGTAACCCAGGGATCTCCCAGTTCCAGTTTATACTACTGGGAAATCTACCACCTGATGGGTGATCCTTCATTGATGATCTATTATTCTCAGCCACAGGCGCTTACAGCCACTTATTCAGTTCCCCTTCCATTAAATAGTGCCACGGTTACCATCACAACGGAACCTTATGCATATTGTGCAATATCATATAGCGGAGTGCTTTATGGTGCAGCCCAGGCCAATGCATCCGGTATCGCCAATATCGGCATTTTTCCATTTGCATCACCCTGTACCGCTGATGTTGTCGTTACAAAGCAAAACCGCCAGCCGTTCACAGGAACGCTCACCGTGGCCAACCCCAATGCCCCCATGTGCATTTACCTGAACAACACGGTAAATGATGCCGCCGGTAACAACAATGGCCTGGTCGATTACGGTGAGAACATCCTGTTATCCATTGGTATCCAGAACGTTGGTCTTCAACCCGGCAACAATATTACAGTAACAATCAGCACTTCTGATGCTTATGTAACAATAACCGACAACAATCAATTCTATGGCAACATGGCTGCAGGCAGCACCCTTTCTGTCCCAAATGGTTTTGCCTTTACAGTTGCCAATAATATTCCTGATCTTCACAACATTCAGTTTCTGGTGAGTATGAGTGACGGAACGAATACCTGGACCGGAAATTTCACCCTTCAGGCCCATGCTCCGTTTCTCACTTATATCAGCTATGTTATTAATGATCCCGGCGGAAACATGAATGGCAAGCTCGACCCGGGTGAGACCGTCAACCTGGTAATTACCATACAGAACACAGGCTCTTCTGCCCTTAACCTGGTAAACGGAACGCTGACAACCACCTCAACCTACGTAACCATCAACACACCAACACTTGGGTTCGGTAACCTGGCTGCCGGAGCTGTTGCCCTGCAAACCTTCAGTGTATCTGCGCAGGGTTCAACACCACCGGGAACCATAGCCGGATTCCTCATCAGCCTGGCCGGATCTTCCGGTATCACCGGGTCAGGAACATTCACCCCGATTATCGGTCAGATGCCTGTCGTTATCATCAACCTGGACGGAAATAATAATGCAGCAATACCCATGCAGAATGCCATTCTCGCCAATAACGTGAACTGTGACGTTCAAACCAGTTTCCCCTCTAATCTCAACCTGTATTCATCCATTTTTGTCTGCCTGGGTATCTATAATCAGAACCATGTCCTTACCAATTCCGAAGGCCAGTCGCTGGCCAACTACCTCACTGCCGGAGGAAAACTTTACATGGAAGGAGGAGATACCTGGTATTTTGACACCCAGACCCCGGTTCACAGCCTGTTCAAGATTACCGGAACGGCTGACGGATCCGGTGACCTGTTAACCGTAAACGGACAAACCGGCACTTTCACTTCAGGGATGAGTTTCAGCTATGTGGGCGACAATAGCTGGATCGACAGGATAACACCTACTTCAGGAACAACCGCTTTCACCATACTCAGCAACTATTCCCCTGCCTATGCCACAGCTATAGCCTACGAAGGAACCAACTATAAAACCATAGGCGCTTCCCATGAGTTCGCCGGTTTTGATGATGGCTTGTTCCCTTCTACCAAAAACGAGCTGATGAAACAATACCTCCAGTTTTTCGGGCTGATCAGCACGCAGTTGATCGCCAATTTCACGGCTGCTCCGCTTATTATTGACCAGGGAGGCAGTGTTAACTATACAGATGTTTCAACCGGAAGTCCTACCTCATGGAGTTGGTCTTTTCCGGGCGGGACCCCCTCAACCTCCACGTTGCAGAATCCCGTGGTTACTTATAGTACTGCAGGATCCTTTCCGGCCACATTAACGGCCACCAATGCCAATGGCAGCAATTCCCTCACCAAGACGGATTATATCACCGTTAATCCTGTGATCACCAGCAGCCTGACCCTTGGTTCATATAGCGGCTGTACCGATACTTTCAACATTCCGATTATTGCAGCCAATCTTTCAAATGTGGCATCTATGTCACTAACAATCAACTACAACCAATCAGGTCTTTCCTATGTGGGATACGACAATATTAATATGATCCTGGGTGGCGGAATATTACTGGTAAATCCAATGCCGAATTCGGTTATTATTTCCTGGGTTTCGATTTCCACATTCAGTATTACCGCTGGTACATTGTTTGACCTGAAGTTCTTACCCCTGTCGATCGGGAACTATCCCATCACCTTTAATACTTCTGGCAATGGCAATTGCCAGTTAACCGACCTGGACGGCAATGATTTGGTATTGAATTATATTAACGGCAATGCACAGATCACTGCATCCACTTACCCTGTTTCAGTCAGTATCTCTGCTGAGCCAAACGGGCCGGTTTGTTCCGGAACACCGGTTGTTTATTCTGCTTACGGAACCAATGGAGGGACAAACCCTGTTTACATCTGGAAGAAAAACGATGAGGTTATTGCTGCCGGAAATGTTTATGTTGATCCAGCCCCGGCAAACGGAGACCAGGTCAGCTGCGAGCTTACCTCCAGTTTATCCTGTGCGGGCGGAAACCCTGCCACCTCCAATACCTGGGTGGCAGAGGTGAATCCCAACCCTGGTTTCAGTTTCGCTGACGATACCATTCAAACCTCGAATCCCGGCTTCACCCTTGATGGCGGAACAGGGTTTTCAACCTATCAATGGTCAAACTCTGCTGTAACACCCTCTATTACAGTGACTAATACTGGCTGGTATGCGCTCACGGTGACCAACTCATTCGGCTGTGTGTCTATTGATTCGGTATTTGTCCTTATCGTGGCTTTTAATGAAATTTCAGGACAGATCACTTATTCCAACACTGTCCACACCCCCCTGAACAATATTACAGTCCAGCTTAAATCCGGGTCATCGGTTGTGGCCGTGACCACCACCGACAGCACGGGTAATTATCTTTTTGAGAACATCCCGCTCGGCTCATACCTCATTGATCCTGTTTGTACGAAAGAATGGGGCGGCTGTAATGCCACCGATGCTTTAATGATCATGAAACATTTCGTAGGACTGATCCACCTGACCGGAATAAACCTGAAAGCGGCTGATGTTGATAACAATACCATGGTGAATGCCATTGATGCACTGGCCAGCCAGAAGCGTTATGTGGGGCTTATCACCAGCTTCCCCGCCGGTGACTGGGCTTTCATCAGACCTGTAGTGACAATTACCGGAATGGCCCCGGTGGTGGAGAACATAAAAGGTTTATGTTACGGAGATGTCAATTCCAGTTATTTTCCACCGGCCAAAATCAATCCAGGTGTATCCCTGTTAGTTGAGGACCAGTTGCTTTATTCACCGGGGTGCCTTGTTGAAATGCCGGTTAAAGCCGGCCAGGACCTTGTTTTGGGCGCGGTAAGCTTTTCCATTGATCTTCAGGATGGTGATATCACCGTTCTTGACATCAGTGTGCCGTCCGATAACGAAAACCTTGTTTATCATCAAATCGGGAACCAGATCCGGATTTCCTGGTTCACGCTACAAGCGTTACATCTCAGGAAAGGGGACGAGTTGTTCCGGATAAAAATGATGATACAAAATGAGACTCTTACAAATTTCACACCCCGTTTCAGGCTTTCTGCCGGATCAGAAGTAGCCGGTCCGGACGGGCTCACCCTGGATGCTGTTCAGTTATTTGTGCCGGCTTTGATCATCAGCCATGAACTCCTTAACACCCGGATAATCCCCAATCCATTCAGCCGCCAGACACAGATCAGTTTCTATCTTGATTCTCCTTCACCGGTCACAATCGAAATATATTCAACTGAGGGGAAACTGGTAAAATCACTTCTCAGTGAAAACCTTGCCGCCGGGAATCACCAGGTAAGCTGGAACGGCCAGTATCAATCCGCAGCCGAAAACGGTGAAGGCATCTATTTCCTCCGCATATCAACAAATAAAAAGGTTGAAAATAAGGTACTTATAAGAACAAGTTAGCCCATTCCCACACTTAATCCCCCTCTTTATGAAGCAATTACGAACTGTTTTTCTGCTCATTCTTATCCATTGCTTTTCGCAAACGCTGTTTTCGCAACAGGTAATCACTTACTCCGGTTGCTGGGGTAATGCCGGTTTTAATCTGGTCCGTCAGGAAGCCACAGGTGTGGAGGTAATATTCTCTGTCCCTCAGCTTACCTTAGGAGATATTACCATTGAAGGAATACCGATGAAGACCATAGAGATCAGCGGGGTATTTCTTCCCAATGATGAAGGGGCTCCGAACCTGCCCGGAACCGGTCGTTATGTTGCCATTCCGCAAGGGTCTTCAGCCAGTGTCGAAATCCTGGAAATGAGAACAGAAGTGATCCATAATATTGATATTGCCCCGGCACCAAGGATCCCAAAGGAAACTGAAGACGGGCTGGAATATCACAGAAATATGGATATATACAATCAGGATGCCCTATATCCGGTTCAGCCTGTTCTTCTTTCAGAACCGATGAAACTCAGGGGTGTGGATGCTGTGATGCTTGGTTTTACTCCCTTCCGGTATAATCCGGTTACAAAAGACCTCATTGTCTATAAAGATATAAAAGTCAGGATCAATTATTCAGGCAATAACGGCCATTATGGTGAGGACAGGCTGCGTAGCCGCTGGTATGATCCCTTGCTGGAAGATATGCTGCTCAACCCTGCCGTACTTCCGAAGATAGATTATAACCGCTCAAAGATCAATACCGATGATGTTGGTTTTGAGTATCTTATCATCGTTCCAAACGATGCTTATTTCTCACAGTGGGCTGATACCATTAAACAATTCCGTACCCGTCAGGGAATCATCACCGGCATAAAGACCCTGGCCGAAATCGGTGGAAATACCGCTGCCGATATTGAAAATTACATCAATACAGCATTCAATACCTGGAGCATCCCTCCGGTGGCTATTTTGCTTATCGGCGATTATGGAAGCAATACCAACAATACTATAGATGCACCCATATGGAATGGTTATTGTGTTTCCGATAACATTTACGGAGATGTGGATGGGACCAACAGTATGCCTGAGATCGTGATGGCCAGGATGACCGCCCAGAACGAAGACCAGCTGAAAGTAATGGTAAAAAAGTTCATTAATTATGAAAGAAACCCTCCGACAAGCCCTTCTTTCTATGCACACCCCATTACTGCCCTGGGGTGGCAGACAGAGCGCTGGTTCCAGCTTTGTTCGGAAGTTATTGGCGGATTCTGGCAGAATGGACTCGGAAAAACACCGGTCAGGGTCAATGCCGTTTACCAGGGTGATCCTTCCGTCGATCCCTGGTCGACTGCTTCTAATACCACCGCGGTTGTTAACTACTTTGGTCCGTCAGGATTGGGCTATATCCCGGCCACCCCTCAGGGTTTAGGGGGCTGGACAGGAGGAACGGCAGCCATGGTCAATTCCGCCATCAACGAGGGTTCCTTTATGCTTCAGCACAGAGACCACGGCATGGAAACAGGCTGGGGCGAACCATCTTATGGAAATACCGATATTGACGGGCTTCATAACACCGACCTCAGCTTTATCATGTCGGTCAATTGTTTGACAGGCAAATACAACTATTCTTCAGAGGTTTTTGCGGAAAAATTTCACCGCTACACCTGGAACGGACTGCCTGCCGGAGCCCTTGGCCTGCTGGCTGCTTCGGAAGTTTCCTATTCTTTCGTTAATGATGCCTTCATCTGGGGTGTTTACGACAATATGTGGCCCGAATTTATGCCTCTCTATGGCAGTACACCTCCCGAAAGAGGTATCCTCCCTGCCTTTGGCAATGCAGCCGGAAAGTATTTCCTCCAGCAATCATCTTGGCCTTACAATTCCCAGGATAAAGAAGTAACCTATAATCTTTTTCACCATCATGGGGATGCCTTCCTCTCCGTTTATTCGGAAGTGCCCCAGTCTCTGACAGTTGTCCACAACCCTATCATTTATACCAGTGTTACCTCTTTTGATGTCACCGCTAATCCCGGCTCCCTCATATGCCTGTCGCTCAATGGCGAAATCCTGGGAACAGCCACCGGTACCGGTTCTCCGGTCTCTGTTACTATTCCTGGCACCCAACTTCCACCGGATGTTATCCTGGTGACGGTTACCCTGCAGAACTACTACCGTTACGAAGGATATGTGACGGTTATCCCTCCCGTTGGTCCTTATGTTATCAAAGACGCTTTTCTGGTGAACGATATCGCCGGGAACGGAAATGGTCATGCGGATTTTGGAGAGAATATCCTGCTTACCGTCACCATGAAAAATGTAGGTGTCGTCCTGGCCGGTAATGTGCAGGTAACCCTGCAGACTTCTGATCCGAGCATTTCAATTACTGATGACAACGAAAACTTCGGAGATATTCCGTCCGGGGGAAACAGTACGATGAACGATGCTTTCGCCTTTTCCGTATCGGACCAGGCAGAAGACGGCCATTTGGTGACATTTATCCTGACAGCCACTGATGGCACCAACAACTGGAGCAGCAGTTTCAACCTGGCCCTTCAGGCACCCCGGTTGACTGTGGGTTCGATACTTGTGTCTGATGTTACCGGTAATAATAACAACCGGCTGGATCCGGGAGAAACTGTCTCTCTTTCCATCATAACCAATAACGCCGGGCATTCTGATGCCCTCAACACCATAGGCGTCCTGGTTTCACAGGATACCAGCGTCACTATTTCCCAGGATACGGTCTACCTGAACACGATCAATAACGGTGCTTTCCAGGTAGCAATTTATTCCATTCAGGTTTCTCCTTTTGCCATTCCGGGAAGCAATATCATGTTCCATTATTCGGCTGCTTCAGGTAACTATCAGACATTCAAATACTTCGTTCAATCCATAGGCCTGATGGCAGAAGACTGGGAATGCAATTCTTTTACCCATTACGGCTGGGTTAACAGCAGCAATGCCCCCTGGACCATTGTCAGTACAGGTCCCTATGAAGGACAACGTTGTGCCCGCTCCGGAGTGATTGGTAATAATGCCAGTTCTCTTTTAGTAATAACTATGGATGTGGTGGCCAATGATTCCATCACCTTTTATAAAAAAGTTTCCTCCGAGGCGGGGTACGATTTCCTCCAGTTCATGATCGACAACGATTTGAAGGGAGAATGGTCGGGAACCACTTCTTCCTGGACCAGGGAGGCCTATCCGGTAACTGCCGGTACGCATACTTTCACCTGGAAATATGTGAAAGACGCAGGTGCAACAGGAGGACAAGATGCTGCCTGGATCGATTATATTGTTTTTCCTCCTTATGGCGCCATGCCTTTACTGGCCAATGCCACTGCCACCCCTTCAACCATTTGCCTGGGAAACTCCGCCCAGCTCAATGTGACACCGGCAGGGGGTACCTTGCCCTATACATTCCTTTGGTCACCGGCGACTTTGCTTAGCGACCCGACCCTCCAAAACCCTGTGGCAAGTCCCACCATTTCAACAATTTACCATGTTTCTGTCACAGACCTGAACAATACAGTCACCGTGGCAACCGTACTGGTCAACGTAAACCAGGCCCCGGTTTCACCAAATACGCCCACCACTGTCAATACCACGATTTGCCAGGGAACCACCAGCACAATGGTGTCTACTTCTGCTGTTCCCAATACCCTTACCTATGTCTGGGCCCTCAGTCCTTCAGATGCCGGATCAACCAATGGTTCCGGGACCTCCGGCTGGCTTAACTGGAATAGTGCTTTCACCGGGTTGGCCAGTGTTACGGTAAAAGCCGGCAATGGTTGTGGTCAGAGCCTTGCCAGCCAACCACTCGAAATAAACCTGCTTCCTGCTCCCGAAGCTACCCTGGCCCCGCTGTCAAATGTCTGTATCAACTGGCCTCCTTTTGCCCTGAGCGGAGGATTGCCGGCAGGCGGAACATACACAGGGACAGGCGTGAACGCCGGCATTTTCAACCCATCTGTCGCCGGAAGCGGGAATAAAACAATCACTTACACATTTACCGCCCCAAACGGTTGTTCCGACCATACCAGCCAGATCCTTTACGTGGATCCCTGCAATGGCCTTCAGGACCCGTCTGTAACCTCAGGGATCAGGCTGTTTCCAAATCCCTGCCAGGGTAGTTTTACCGTATCTCTAAGTGAGCCCAATACAGAACCGGTCCATTTTACCCTGTCTAATGCAATCGGAAAAAAGATTTTTGATCAAGTGATGAATGCCACCGGTACGTCCCCGACTTTTTTCATTGACCTGAGCAACCAGGCGGACGGAATGTATTTTTTTACCATAGAAACCTCACAGAAAACTGTAAATCAGAAGGTTATTGTACAAAGGAAATAAAACATGCGTTGTCACCGATATGGTTAAAAGAACCGGATGGCAGATAATTGAGTAATATCAGATAATATGAAAAATCTTACGTTGTTTCTTCTGCTGATATCTCCCATAATGTTGATGTCCCAAACCAGGGTTGTAAATATCAGCGATCTTCCGCCGGGTTACCAACCCTTTGCGAAACCTGATGCCGACGGCAAAGTGCTGATACAGGGAAACCCTGCTGACCTGACCAGCTTGGCTGATTCAGTCTTCCCTATGGTTGGATGGCCGCTTACCGCTGTTACTGGTACCCAAAAACTGGGTGGTATCTATGCCAACATCTATGATGATGAACGATTGGAAATCCTCTTTACCATTGGCCAACAAGTATCTGCCTGGACTCTTGACGGGTCAGCTGTTCCCGGATGGCCCAAAACCCTGGCATTATACCCGGACGGCCCCCCTGCTTATGGCGATATTGACGGTGACGGGCAGGGTGAGATCGTTGTTTCTACCCGCAGTTCCGGAACAGCCAACCAGGGAAAAATCTATGCCTTTAAACATGATGGAACTTCCGTTACCGGTTTCCCTGTTACCCTTGGTGGTGGTCCGACCAATACCCCCTGCCTGGCTGATGTTGATCATGACGGAAACATGGAAATACTGGTTACCGAAAGGAATTACCCCAACGGCTTTGTGGGTATTTATAAAGGTAACGGTACCGCTCTGCCCGGATGGCCGCAACAGATGGATGGAATACCGGGATCGGCAGTGGCCGCCGGTGATGTGGATAATGATAATATCGTCGAAATTTTTGCCGAATCGTACTATAAAGTATGGGGATGGAAAGCCGATGGCAGCGTGTTGCCGGGCTGGCCTTATAACCCGGGCACTGGCAGGGTCTTCTCCTATTCCACTCCCGTACTGGCCGATATCAATACTGATGAGTTCCGGGAGATCATTGTCGGTGACCATAACCTGACCCTTGGCAATGGCCAGGTCCATGTGATTAAACCGGACGGGAGCGACCTGGCCGGCTGGCCTCAGACCCTGAGTTACTGGATATATTGCCCGGCCTCTATTGGTGATGTGGACAACGACGGCCATTATGATGTGGTTATCGGTGACCAGGTACTTTCCGCCTCCCCAACTAACGAGCTGGCAGCCTGGAGCATGACCGGTTCCTTCCTTCCCGGTTTTCCGGTAATAAACGTTAATGCCATGAATGCCCAGATCCTGATCGCCGACTTTGATGATGATGAACAAGTGGAACTCATGGCCGACGATAATACTGCTTCAGGCATTTATCCGGCGTACAACCACGACGGAACCTTGCTTACCGGTCAGGGATGGCCCTTACAGGTCACAGGATCATCATTTTATATCAATCCTTTCGTGACCGATCTCGACCTCGACGGATACCTGGACATCGGAACTGCCGGTTATACTTCTTCTTCGGACCAAACCAGTGTTCACCTCTTCGAAACGACCGGACTGTACAATCCCGGACTGGCATTTACAACAGTCCTTGGATTTAACGTCAATCATGACGGCGTTTTCACCCCTCCCGAAACAGTAGGGATAACTGATCCGCATTTATCCGGCTTAGCCAGCCCTCACTTTAATATTCATCCCAACCCATCCGGTCATTCCCTGTCAGTTGACCTTGACCTGCCTGTTGCAACAAGCTGTTTATTCATTCTTTTCAATGCGAAGGGAGAACAACTTTCCGTGGCCGGGTTCCCATCACTTGCAGGAGGTTCCCATCATCTAACCCTTCCTGCAGATCTGGTTTGCGGAATATATCTTATTCAACTGTTAACCGGTAAAAATCAAAGCCAGACCAAAAAATTCTTCCAGTCAAACTAATCGTATGTCCCTGGTTAACAAAACCTTATGAGCTATTCCGTTCCCGGGTCCATTGAAAAGAACGATTCCAGGGTGATCCGCGCCTGGGTGATGTACGACTGGGCTAATTCGGTCTTTCAACTGACTATTGCCTCGGCTATTTTTCCCATTTATTACAGCCAGGTGACCCGTTCGGGAGGGTCTGATATGGTGAATTTCTTTGGGTTCAGTGTCATTAACACAGTCCTGTATTCCTGGGCAATAGCAGCAGCCTACCTTTTGCTGGGTTTCCTCTCCCCTCTTTTTTCCGCTGTTGCCGATTATTCCGGCAGAAGAAAAACATTTATGAAAGTGTTTACCTGGATAGGGGCCGTTTCCTGCGGAATGCTTTTTTTCTTCGATAAAAACACCCTGGAAATGGGTATTATCTTCTTTTTCCTTGCCTGGGTGGGTTATGGCGGAAGCCTGGTCTTCTACAATTCATTCCTGCCGGTCATTGCCAACCCGGAAGATCATGACCGTATCTCTGCCCGTGGGTATTCCATGGGATACCTGGGCGGTGTGGTCCTGCTGATGATAAACCTGATCATCGTGCTGCAACCTGCCTGGTTTGGCATAATTGATAAAACACTGCCTGCCAAAATTGCCTTTGTAAGTGTATTCCTCTGGTGGATAGGGTTTTCTCAAATTACATTTTTACACTTGCCCAAATATACTTTTGGTCATGAGAAAAGCAGCAACCTTTTATTGAAGGGCTATTCCGAACTCCGAACCGTCTGGCGTCAGCTGCGCAAATCCCGAACCATGGTGATTTTCCTGATCTCCTTTTTCTTCCTTACCAGCGGCGTTCTAACCGTTATGTTCATGGCGGCCACCTATGGTGAAAAAGAGCTTCATCTATCTGATTCTGTGCTCATTGGCACTATTTTATGTATTCAGCTCCTGGGTGTGTTGGGTGCCTGGTCTTTTGCCAGATTATCGAAAAGAATGAAAAATATTCCCACCCTCATCATGGCTTCATTTTTATGGGTATTTGTCTGTATTGCAGCTTATTACATTAATGATGCCACCGGGTTTATTCTTGTTGCCGCCCTGGTTGGGCTGGTCATGGGCGGGACACAGTCACTGGCCCGTTCCACCTATTCTAAGATGCTACCCGAAACAAGGGATCATACCTCCTTTTTCAGCTTTTATGACGTAATGGAAAAACTGGCTACCGTTGCCGGCTTGTTCAGCTTCGGGATTATGGAAGCAATCACAGGAAATATGCGGTATTCCGTTCTTTCCGTTATGGTGTTTTTTGTGATTGGCCTGGGATTTTTACTTCTGATCCGCAGGAAATAAAGCACTCCTATTGACAAAAAACCTATATTTGATGTATCTTAATCACAAAAAAAGGGAGGAAAAATCATGAAAAAATTACTGCTGGTTTTGTTTGCCGCTTCTATGCTGATGGGTGTTTCCTGCAAAAAGGACAAAGATGAATCCAATAAAACGCTGTTCCCGTTAAAAGTCGGAAACGTATGGAATTTCAGGGAATTAATGAATGATAGCGTTATTGGTACTCATTTTAACAAAGTTTTGAAAGATACCAACATGTTCTCCAATGAACAATGGTTTGTGGTAACCTACGACAATACCACCAATCTGTATATGAAAATAAAGAACGACGGACTTTGGTTTGCCATGAATGATACCAATATGGTATTAAAGCCTGTGCTGTTTTATAAATACCCGGCCACCATCAATGAACAATACCAACCCACCTCAGGTGTTACTGTAACCGTCTTATCGACTTCAGTCAATGTCACCGTACCTGCCGGTACATTCAATTGCTATGAGTATGAAGTTGTTTATGGCATCGATGCCGTATACGACGAGTATTATTGTCCGGGTGTGGGCCTGGTAAAGATCGCTAATAACGGTATTGCTCAGACAGTGACGGAACTTACCTCGTATACCCTGAAATAAAGGTTATGGAAGTTATGGAAGTTATGGAAGTTATGGAAGTTATGGAAGTTATGGAGGTTATGGAGGTTATGGGCTGACAAGCATCAAAATAAGTGATATCAAAAATTAACTTACTCCAATACTTCCTCAAGTACTTCATGGGACTTCATGCTCCCAAAACCCTGAAGATGAAGCTGATAGAATTCGATGATCTTCAATAAAAGTTGCTTTCTTTCTGAAGCCTTGATTGAAACGGAATAATATTCCCTGAACCCGGGTCTGGAAAACTGGCTGAATAAGGTCCCGTAGGGAGGTTCAACATAATGCGGATGGTCAGGACAGCTGAATTGGAAAATCCCCTCTTTCAGGTTGAACACAGGTTTTGCCGGTTGATCCTGCCCTACCGGAAGAATCCCAAGAAAGCGTGTTAACTGCAAAGCAAACCAGAGATGAAAATTACTGACCGGCTGGTGAGTCAGATCGAGGATCTGTAATGAGGTAATAAGAAAATCAAAAAGGTCTGGGTTGGGCTCCTCCTCCTTTAACGATTTATATAATATTTCGTTTAAAAAGATCGCAATCGCGCTTTTCCTGATATCGTAAGGCAGTTCTGTATATGAGTAAAACCCACGTATCTCCTTCACATACTGAAGGTTGGCATTAACATTTTTATTGGTGACCAGTTCGATGAGAGAAAGATGCTGAAGCAAGGCCGGGCTGACAACAGGTTTCGTCTTCCTGACTCCTTTAAAAATAAAGGAAGCCAACCCGAAAGCCTCTGTATAAACCTTAACAATAAGGCTGGTTTCTGAATACCTGGTTTGATGAAGAACGATACCTCGAGTGGTACAAAGGCTCACTTTTTGAAAAGAATTTTTGTCACGTAGGTTTCTGACCCGTCATCGTTGCTGATAAACACCATATAAACCCCGGTACTGGCCTTTCTGCCGTCAAAATTCTTACCATTCCATATGGCCTGGCCACCCTCGGCCCGGGTGTGGTAGATCAGGTTACCGGATATATCGGTAATCTTGACATCGGCATCCTTTACCAGTCCTTTCACAGCAATATAGCCTTCATATCCCGGTTCAACCGGATTGGGATAGGCATAAACATCGGCGTTTTTTTCATTGCCCTGGGTTGCTTTTCCCTTAAATGAACAAATCCCGTTGGTGGTCCCGAAAAAGACCTCCCCGGTAATATTGTTGATACTGATGCTTGTGACGGAGTTGGAAAGCAGGGGGCTGTTCTCCTGGGTAAAATGATAGAGTTGCTGGGTACCGTCAGCCGACATCAGGAACACACCGGCTCTTTCGGTACCAAACCACTTTTTGTTGCTGCCGTCTATCGCAATACAAGTAACTGCTTCTGTTTCAAGAAGATATTGTGTATATCCGTCCTGGGTAACGTAAATTCGCTGGGCATCAAAATTCTGATTTGAAAAAACATTTTCCGGCGCATAAAAAACAGCTACTCCCTCATCGGTACCCAGCCATACCTGGCCTTCCAGGTCAGTGGCAATACTGAGGACCCTGGCTCCCGGAATGCTTCCGTACCCTATCCCGGAAGTAATAATTTTTGCCTGGTCGTCGGCGGTATTTACCAGGGTATTGTTATCATAAAAAACAAGTAACTTATTGCCTCTGAGTAATATCCATATTTGTCCCAACTGATCGATGGTGAAATCACCCACATCAATGTTTGACGCCCCGGTGACAAGATTGCTCAGGTTGTATGACAGCCAGTTCCCGTCACTGGCTTTTCTTACTGCAATAACGTTTGAGGTGCCCGAATTGGTAACCCAAAGGTTATTGGAAGGATCAACTTTTAAACCACCGATAAACACCTGATAATCAGGATATCCCACTGGGGGTAGAAGAATGGAGTTAGAACCTTCCCAGATTTTCATCAGTGTATTATTGTAAAACTCGCAAAGCCCGTAACCCCATGTCCCGGCATACACACGGGCCGGATCTGTGGGGTCGATGGCAAGGGTTGTAAAATCCTTCAGGCTGTCCATAATTGCCTGGGTTGTATTATCTACCGTGCTCCATGTTTCATTTTCAAAAGAATACATTGCTCCATCAGTCCAGAGGTTACCCCAGGTGAGATTACGACCGCCGGGAACAGCACAGATCTTTTCCCCTGAAGAAGCCATGGCGAATACCTGCTCCCCATTAGGACCATTGGGTTTCACCTGCATATAGATCCAGGTCTTTGTGTTGCGGAGAAGTCCGAGCTTCCCGTCAGCAATCCAGATGGCCCCGTCTTTATCAACTATCGCATCCTTCGGCTGGGGATAATAACTCACCCCATCCAAAAAATATCCCCATATCTTATTCAATACCAACATATTAGTATCAAGAACTTCAACAAAGTCCACATTTACAAAAATGATTGAATTTTCGAAAGCATTGATATTCAGTCTGGTGGTAGTATTATATTTATCATAATGATCCCATGCCAGTCCGTCGTAAACAAAAAGAGAATCCTTATTATAAGCCGTATTGGAATAGTTAACATAGACATTTCCCCTGAAATGCTCAATGGCATTGAATTTACGATTGGGCAGCGGGATCCCGGTATCTTTCGACCAGGAGGCATAATTGGAAAGGTTTGGATCCGAAACCAAGGCTTTGTAAACACCATCCTCGGTGGCTACCCAGAAATGCTGACCGTCGTTGGTCATATCCAGCACATCAATGGGATTGCCTTCCGGACCGATATAGTAAGAGTCCTTGATCTCCTCCTTCATCAGGTCGAGTACCACAATGCCAAATCCACAGCACAGGTAAGCATATCTACCATCGATCACCACTTTATTGATGGTCTTTTTCCCGAGTATCGGCTTTCTGTTTATATCAGGGATGTTGATAACATTGTTGCCCTGAACCAGATCGATGTTACAGTTGGAATAGACAACAACCAGCTTTTTAAAATCGTTACTGTATGCGATAGAAGTGATGCCCACATCCGAAAGCCCGTTAACCTTTGAAAGGCGGCTTACTGAATTGTCAGTCTTGTCATAATTAAAGATACTGAAAGGGGTAGCACAATACATCTTTTCACCGGCCTCGGCCACGGAAATACATTTATCGTATGGTAGATGATCTCGCCAGTCGCCAATTCCAATTCCCTGTGAATAAACACGTTGGCCAACAGCCACAAATAAACAACCGAGCAGCAGTAGTCTGAAATACCTCATTCTGTTTGGTTAAATTCTTTACAAACCTACTTAAAAAAACTCAATACCCATTTCTAACTGCCTTTTCAACTAATTATTGCCTCTGCTTTATTATATAGATCCTCCCTGAAAGCATTCCTGAGCGGATAAGCCGTTGATAGGCAGAAAAAAAATGCAGCATCCTGTTTATCACAACATGCTGCATCTCTGCCTTTTATAAACGGTTTTTTATTCTGCTTTTTTATTTTTTTCAATTATGATCTTTTTCACTTTGTGTGGTTTACCTGGTTTGGGAGGAGGGGGTGGAAAAGGAGGCTGGGATGGGTAAGAAAAATATGATGGGAAGGAAAAATAAGACGGGGGATCATCATCTTCCGTCTCAATATAGATCTTCTTTCCATGTTTCCGGTCTTTTATGTGGATTTCCTTGATCTTCCCCCAGGGCGTGTATCCCTGCATCCAGCCGTTCTGCCCGGAATAATAGTCAAATTGGGACCGTTTCCTGCCGTCTTTCCATTCTTCCATCCATTGATCGGGGTTACAGTCGGCGTTCAGTTCCAGTTCAATATCACCTTCTCCCGGCTCCTCAATATCAAATCCCTGGAAAAGCGGGCTATCAAACAGCGAATCATCCCCCAGCATCACCAGGGAATGGACTTTTTCACCGATTGAATCCAGGTTAATATTAATATCCAGGTTATCAAGCATCTTTTGCATATCCGTTTTCCCTCTTACATCCTTGATAACAACCGGCTTATCCGTTGTATAGGAATATACAGTATCCACCGAGGTGGATTTTCCGTTTTCATCCTTGGTCTCCATATAGATATGGATTGTTTTGGTCATTTTCTTTGCTTTTTTGGGTTCTTCCTTTTTTATACCCTGGGCAGCTACCAGGGAGAGAAAAAGGGAAAGGATGGCCAGAACAGCAAGACCGGTAAAAGCTTTTTTCAGATCAATCGTGTTTGTGTTCATCGAATTGTATTTTTAATTTTCAACTGGTTACAGAGCAAAACTAGGCACATAAGATGCTTTGCTCCGTTAAAGCAGGGTTAATTCAGGTTAAAGAAAGGTTAATGTTAGCCATTGACCTTTAGTATTTTATACTTTTGATGCATGCGAAGGAAATGGATAACCACCCTGATCATTTTAGGGAGCCTGGCGCTTTCAGGTATCATACTGGTTCAGTTGTTATGGATCAGGAATGCCATAACGGTAAGCCAGGATAAATTTGACCGTAATGTTTCAGAGGCATTGGGTAAAGTGGCCGATAAGCTTGAAAAGAAAGAAGATGTGGCTCTTATAAATACCAAAATGGATCTTCGGCTGGATACCATCATCGAGCCACCCTGCCCTCCTCAACCAAAAATCCTTGTGAAAAAAAAACACAGACAGAATACGATCATTACCCTTACCGGGGATACCATTTACTCTTCTTCCCCATTAAAGGATTTCTGTATAACCATCGATTCGGTGTTGTCAGGCAGTTCCTTTGAATATAATTTATCCGGCAATTTCTTTGAAAATAATATGAATGGTGCTTTCGTGTTCCCTTCCACTCCAGGCAGCACCGACCTGGATTCACTGAAAGGCTGGGTAGATGGTTATAAATATACCCTGCCAATGCCTAAAAGGCCGAAAAACCTGCTATTCAGTTATTACAACTCAGCTTCATCCCCATGGCCGGTCCTGACAGAATTTCCTGTTCATGAAAGGACAGATAAAATCCGGACTGAAAAAGACGAACTGAAACAGGAAGTCGATAAACTGAATAATAAAGTACGGAAAATCAAGGATGTGGTACATCAGTTGGTGGTTGAGGTAGACACCAGGGATGAAAAGGTGGAAAATCGGATCGATTCCTCCATATTGGTGGAAGAACTGGATAAAACCTTCTCCGATCTCGGGATAAAACTTCCCTATGAATACGCCATCGTTCATACAGGTAACGATTCACTTTCACAGCTGCACTCCCTGAATTTCAACCCGTTAAAGATCGGCGAAGCCTATCAGACCACCCTCTTTCCGGGCGACCTGTTTTCAAAGGACAACCACCTGGTTGTTTATTTCCCCGGAAAAAATATGCACATCTATAAGTCGTTATCTATCCTGATGGCTGTTTCTCTCCTGTTCACCATTATCCTGTTGTTCACTGTCCTGGCTACCCTGGTAACCATCATCCGGCAAAAGAAGATCTCAGAGATCAAGAACGACTTTATCAACAATATGACCCATGAATTCAAGACTCCGATCGCTACCATCTCCCTGGCAACAGATTCTATTAATAATTCAAGGGTAATCAACGACCCGGACTCCATACGAAACTTTACCCGGGTGATTCGGGAAGAAAACGACCGGATGAATTCTCATGTTGAACAGGTGCTTCAAATGGCCATGCTCGACCGGCAGGAGATCAAGCTGAACACTCAGGAAATTGATCTCCATGAACTCATCTCCAGAACAGTGGAAAGCATTCTTTTACAGGTAGATAACAAAGGCGGATCGGTTCAGCTTGAATTGTATGCAGAAAAATCTATGGTTAAAGGAGATGACATCCATCTGTTCAATGCCATCATGAACCTGTTGGACAATGCCAATAAATATACTCCACAAACACCTGACATTAAGGTAATTACACAAAATGAAGGGGACTGGTTTATATTGAAGGTGACGGATAATGGGATCGGAATGTCGCGGGAGACACAACGAAGGATATTTGAGAAGTTTTACCGGGTGCATACCGGAAATATTCATACCGTAAAAGGATTCGGCCTGGGGTTGAGTTATGTGAAGGCGATTACAGAGGCCCATCACGGTAAAATATCCGTTACCAGCGAACCAGGCACGGGAAGTACTTTCGAAATCAGGCTACCTTTAGCTTAACCAAATATTGTATGTCAAAAAAACCTTGTATTCTCCTGGTTGAAGATGATCTGAATTTCGGGGCCATCCTGAAATCCTACCTGGAACTGAATGAATTCCTGGTGATCTGGCGCACCGATGGCAAACAGGCCTGGTCTGAATTTTTCCGCCACCCTTTTGATTTGTGCATTCTCGATGTGATGATGCCGGAAATGGATGGCTTCACCCTGGCAAAAGAAATCAGGGATATCAACAGTGATATACCGGTTATCTTTTTGACTGCCAAAACGTTACGGGATGACATCCTGGAAGGGTTCAGGCTGGGAGCCGATGATTACATTACAAAACCCTTTGACTCAGAGGTGCTTTTATTTAAAATCAGGGCGATCTTAAAACGAAGCCAGAACCTGAATGGTAGTAAGGTGGAAACGCCAGATACCTTCGAAATCGGTAAATACTTTTTCAATTATAAATTAAGGCAGCTGAAGCATGACACACTGAATCAAAGTCTTACACCCAAGGAGGCGGAGTTGCTCAGGCTGCTTTGCCTGACCAAAAATGATGTTCTTTACCGGAAAGAAGCCCTGCTGAAGATCTGGGGCGACGACAGCTATTTTACCACCCGCAGCATGGATGTTTTTATCACCAAGGCTGGTGGTGACGGAGAATTGACAATTGACAATGGAAAAATGGAGAGATCTCGAAATAACTACTTGATTTTTATTTCAGTAATTTGGAAATCTCAATTTTCAAAGCAGGTAAATGTCTCACAATTATACCCCAAATTATTTCATTATCAATTTTATCATAACCATGGATGACCCTATTCCGCATATTGATAATCTGTCTTTTACTTGAGATATTGATAGTTGAATCCAGTTTTTCAATATGATTCATTGCTTCACCAATAATTTCGAATTCACGTTCAATAGCTCTGCGCAACATTTTATCAGCCATATAGACGTTAAAATCACGCTTTTTCCCAAGATAATTCTCAATTGAATCAATGGATTCCTGAATATCAAACAAATACTTTTTAATCTCTATATCCATATAGCATTCTCTTTGTTTGATCTACCGATTCAATAAAGTAAGGGTTCGACAAGGATTTGTCAGTAATTAAATCAACCGGCCTTTGGAAAAGATCTTCAAATTTATCAGCCAACTCAAAATAAGTGTCTGCATAATCTCCATAATCCATTGGCTTAAAGGAAATTAGTAAATCAATGTCACTATTTTCATTGAATCTCTCTGTGCAAACTGACCCAAAAGCGAATAACGTCTTTACATTATGAGAAAGACATAATGAGATGATCTTATCCATATTATCCGCCAATACTCTTTGCATACCAATGTTTTGTACAAACCTACATGAAATTCTTCAATTTCACAAACACACCATGAATAACATCATGCAGGTGCCCTCTGACCAGGGTTTTCAATAAAATGAAACCGGCTATTTCTTCTTCAGATTTACGTAGAAGAAATAAACCAGAAAACCGGCAGAGATGAACACCAGCTCTATCCCGAAAGGGAAAAGCGAATTTTCTCCCCTTATCCAGTTCATTCCTCCGGCATTGCTGCATAGCTCAATGACGATGAAGCCCAGGCCTGCCGATAAGGCTACCAGGCCCCACTTCAGGGTAGGGTAACTTTTTTCTTCTGTTGGGACGGCCAACGGATCGAGTATGCCAGCTTTATCGATGTGTCCGGCCTTGATAATCTTTCTTTTTAATAAAAAATCTGTGAACACTTTGATAATCTGATATATACCAAAGAAAACCACAGCAACGGTTACGGCGATCATGAGTTGCTCATTCATAGGGGCGGATTTTAGAATTTATTTGCCAATTAGTCGCTCGGTATGCCTAAAAGGTTGCAGACTGTTGTACTTTTATTTTTTATCTGATCTGCAACATTTTTTCATTTGGTCCGACTAATTCAGGCATGGATGATAAGGAACTGATCAACAATGTTATCAATGGTAACACCCATGCCTTCCGGTTTCTGGTTGAACAGAACAAGAACCTGGTCTGGCATATGGTGTTGCGGATGGTCAGGCAACAGGAGGATGCAGAAGATCTTTGCCAGGATGTGTTTATGCGGGTGTTCCGTGATATAAGAAAATTCAGGGGCGATTCAAAGTTATCAACCTGGATCGCTTCCATAACCTACCATATCTGTGTGGATTATATCCGCAGAAAGGGCAGGGAAAAGACCGATCTTACAGACGATCCTGCCTCTTTTATACCTGATGAAAGGGATGCTGCCAGTCCCTCGAGATCCATGAACATGGCAGAGCTAAAGCAATTAGTAAATAGGGTCATCGACCGGCTTCCCCTTCATTACCGTACCGTGATCACCCTGTTTCATCTTGAAGAAATGAGTTATAAAGAGATCGAAGAAATAACCGGGATGCCCGAAGGAACCATAAAAAGCTATCTGAACCGCGGCCGGCAGGCGGTCCGTGAACAGATGCTGAAGATCGTACCCGATATTCAACCGGTTTTGTTTGATGCCGATTAGTTAAGTAATTTTGTTGACCATGGATAACGATAAACATATGCAGGAAAACATGGATGATCTGATAAGCAGGCTCATGAAGACAGCACCGGAATCCATGCCGGCTGACTCCTTTACTGATCAGCTAATGAACAGGATTGAACACAAACTGATTGTGAAAGAAATCCTTTCGGAGTATTTTTGGAAACTGTTGATAATCATTGTTTTATTATTATTCGTGGCCGGGGTGTTCTTTATTCCCGGGTTCAACAACTATCTCAATATGATCACCGGGCTGCATATCGCCTGGCAGCTGATCGTGTTTCCCGTCGTTCTTGTTCTTTTTACCCTCACTTTCGATCAGGTAATGCTCAGGTATCTTTTTATGCGTAAAACGCATGGGAATTTCAGCTAATTTTGTTTCCATCTGAATAGTTAGCTAATTCCATAATATCAGGTCGTGGACATTCCCTATTCCTATACCCGTTTGTTGACCCGGGAAGTGAAGATCGGCGGGCTTGCTATGGGGGCGCATAACCCCATCAGGGTCCAGTCGATGACCAATACGCCTACCCTTGATACGAAAGCGACAGTTGAACAAGTTATCCGCCTGGTAAATTCAGGATGTGAATTGGTGAGAATAACAGCTCCCGGCTTGAAAGAGGCTGAAAACCTGGCTGTTATAAGGGATGAGTTGAGAAAGAACGGCTACCGGGTACCGCTGATAGCCGACATTCATTTCAATCCACAGGCTGCAGAACTGGCAGCCGGGCTGGTTAACAAGATCCGAATCAACCCCGGAAATTACGCTGATAAGAAGAAATTTGAGCATATCGAATATACCGGCCAGCAATACCGGGAAGAACTGGAAAAGATCGCCTCACGGTTGTATCCTTTACTGAAGATCTGTAAAGAGAACGGAACCGCCATCCGGATCGGGACAAACCATGGTTCCCTGTCTGACCGTATCATGAGCCGTTATGGAGATACTCCCCGTGGGATGGCAGAGTCGGCCCTTGAGTTCATCAGGATCTGTGCCGGTTTTGGATTTCACGACCTGGTGCTTTCCATGAAATCCAGCAATATCCGTATTACCACCTTTGCAACCCGCCTGCTGGTCTGCATGATGCAGGAGGAAGGTTTTCACTATCCCGTTCACCTTGGTTTGACCGAAGCAGGTGGCGGGGAAGACGGCCGGACCAAGTCGGCGGCCGGTATCGGGAGCCTGCTGGAAGAGGGAATAGGCGATACTATCAGGGTTTCTCTGACCGAAGAACCCGAAAAGGAGATGGATGTTGCCAGGATCCTGGCCGGCAGGTTTAACAGGAGACCGGGACCTTATACGGAGACTTTCGGGAAACCGGATTTCCTCGAATATTTTTCTTACCAGAAAAGAGATTCAATTCAGGTTGACAACATCGGCGGAGGCCGGCAACCGGTGGTTGTTACCTCCTGTATGGGAAAAGCCGACGTGGAGTGTCATTATTTTAACCCTGTAATAGCCAATAAACCGGATTACATCTACGACTCTCCCGGAATAACCCGGTATGAACATCCGAAAGAGATCGGGAACGTGACCCATTACAA
Source organism: Bacteroidota bacterium (assembly GCA_026391855.1). Lineage (GTDB taxonomy): Bacteria > Bacteroidota > Bacteroidia > Bacteroidales > CAIXZF01 > JAKLIX01. Next base: position 29,941 of record JAPLDE010000098.1, read on the forward strand.
CGATTTTATAACCGACCGTCCTTCCTTTCATCCATTGCTGGATACAGATACACTCAATGAGGTCAGGGTTCAGCACCTTCCCGGACCCTGGATCCTTCTCCGTCCGGGCGAATGCAATGAAACCCTGGCCGAAATCCTTAAGGAATATCCCAATGCAGTGCTAATCCTGCATAAAACACCCGCAGATACGGTCCACCAGCTGAAAACCAGCTTCCGTAAAATCATTCAGTCAGGATGCCGGAACCCGGTGCTAATACGGCTTTCTTATACCGAACAGGATCTTGACCATTTCAATCTATGTGCCGCCAGCGATGCGGCTTTCCTGCTTACCGACGGTCTGGGCGACGGTCTCTGGCTCGACTGGATACAGGAAGCAACCTGCAAATTCCCGACCCACGAAGCTTTCAACATTCTCCAGGCTATGGGCGACAGGCTCACCCGGACTGATTTCATCGCCTGCCCCTCCTGTGGCCGGACCCAGTTTAACATTCAGGAAGTACTCGCAAAGGTGAAGGAGAAAATGTCTCACCTGGTGGGACTTAAGATCGCTATCATGGGATGCATCGTTAACGGTCCCGGTGAAATGGCTGATGCACATTACGGCTATGTCGGCGCCGGTCCCGGAAAAGTGAACCTCTACAAAGGCAAAAACCTGGTAAAACGCGGTATTGACGAAAGCACAGCCCTCGAAGCGCTTATCAGCCTGATTAAAGAGAATGGAGACTGGCAGCCGGCAGCCTGAATTTCGTAGGGACACGATACATCGTGTCCTTTTGTTTACGTTCCCAGGCAGTTCGCAATCGGCAGTAGGCAGCCGGCAGCCTGAATTTCGTAGGGACATGCCATGGCATGTCCAATTGTTTACATCCCCAGGCAATCGCAGTAATAATTTATTGTTTCTTCCTGAATCTGAAAAGAAGGATAAGGTTCATCAGCATAACACCTGCTATCATTCCCAGGACGATCAGGTTAACGATGATGATAGGCCTGACTTCGCCCGACCCTGGCAGCCTGATAAAATTTCCAAGGGTAATAATAAAAATGGCTGTACAGATGAGCAGGCTTCTTCTTAACCGTTTTGGATCCATTTCAGTATGTTTTATTTGATAAATCTCAGGAATGAACGCTGCTTGCCGGCTTCGATACTGACAAAATATACTCCCTTAGCCAGTCCGGAAACCTTTTGAACCAGGTGCCCGGAATGAGAATAACAGGTCCTGGTTACAGTCCGTCCATCTGCATTGAACACAGTAACATTCACCTCACCAGGCAAATAACCAAGGTCAATATTCAGCACCTCCTCAACAGGATTTGGATAGATCATTAAACCCGCTATGCCGTTGTTGTCTGCTATACCAACCGTTGTTACATTAACACAGGTGGAAGTATCGGTACAACCGTCCTTGGTAACAATTACCGCATAGCTTCCGTTGGCTACAGGGGAAAAGCTCTGGCTCACGGCTCCCTGCACCTGTGCATAGCCATTGTTACAATCGACCCATTGGTAAGCGGCCCCGGACTCCCCTGCTGTAAGGGTTGCGGAAAACAGCGTCACTGAAGTATTTACCGTTTTAACGGTTAGCGTCAGCTGAACGATGGAATCGCAGCCTGTTGAACTAACATAGGTTTGAGTATACACACCCGGCGCGGTAATATACAGGGTGTCAAACTGATAACCCTCTCCCTCACAAATACTTGCATTGATATTGTAAACTGGCGTCGATACTCCTGCTACCCAGTTGGAGGTAGCCCCCGTCAGTGCAAAATTATGAAGGGTCCCTGTCAGCGTCCCGACGGTTGGATTAAGGGTGGTGACTCCGGCATTATTCCCTCCGGCAATACCCTGGTCGAATTTGTAGTATAACACCAGGTTTCCGGCAGTGGGGTTTATGGCACAGTTGTATATCAGGCTGATCTCTTCCTGGGTAAGGGCTTTGGTCCACAGGCTTACCTCATCAACTTTGCCTTTCATGTAATAGTGAACGGCCCCATAAAGCATATCTCCAACATAGAAAGAGGCGGTGGAATTCAGAATCGCGCCGGTGGCAGGAGTGGTTCCCACCAGCACTCCGTTGCGATAAAGTTTTATCTCGGTTCCGTTATAGGTAAAGACAAAAAACTGCCAGGCGTTGATCTGCAGGTTTGTAATAACAACATCTGCTGCGGTACCGGCGGCATTCCTGAACCTGGCTTCAACAGATGTAGGTGCATGCTGAACCAGATAAAAATCGGCATCCGTATTGTTCCTGAAGCCACAAAAACCGTCATAATCCGGAAAAGTAATGTTGGTGTTTTCCGGATACACCCAGCAGGTCAGCGACATGGCTGTTTGCTGGGCGATCAATACCGAAGCGCCCGGAACATCTACATAATCGTCAACATTATCGAAATAAAGGGCGTTCTGTGTCTGAGTAAAGCCGACCATCGACAAAATCACCAGTATGGCTGTCAGACAAGTTGAAAGAAGTTGGTGTTTCAAAGTAATTGTATTCATAATCAACATGTTATAAATAATTATTCAATTTATTAATAGCTATATTTCGAACATACATCAGATATGGCCTTTTTCTTAAAATATTCTATTCCTCTTTTTTAACGGTCCAGTTCCATTTGGTAATATCGGCTTTACTCTCAAGGGTTGTTTCCAGTTCATCCGGCAAGGCGGGGAAAAAGTCGATCCCGGTGACAGATTCAACGCTGTCGATAGAAATGGCATAATGAGAAAGCCGGCTGGCGTCTTCCTTTTCATTTTTCAGCAGGAACCCTATCCCTTTATATTCCGGTAAGGAATAATCGAGAATCACTTTATAATAATACACCGGAACAGAAACCCCTTTGCCGATCGTACCCCGGGTTGATTTCAGCACAGGGCCGGTAACTACGTAAATATCATCATATTGAATGGCCCATTCCCTTTCAAGGGTTTCCAGCTTTTTCCAGATACCCCGGTTAAAAGAGGGATCCTGGGGAGAGACATTGGTATAATAAAAGGATTCTGTCATGATTTCCGGAGTCCACGAGTTGGCTGCGGGAAATAGGTGTCCTTTGTCGTAACCGCTTTTGCTGTAATCCTGGTTGCCGGCACATTGGGGAAACCGGGGGTCAGGTCTGAAAGCTCCTTTACGTTCAATCTTAGCCGAAGCGTTCGTTTTACTCAGGTGATAGGCCACCCAGTTAGCCTGATAATGGTGTTGGTTGTATGAAATGGTGAACCCTTTATGATAAAGGATAACCTCATTTTTTTTAAGGGCAGGCAATTCCAGCTTGTCCGCGGCCTGGGGAGAAGGCTGCGCCAGTAGGAAAGTGAAAAACAGGAAAAAAAATGCTGTGACTGAGGTCCTTATTTTTTTTGCCATCTTTCCAGGCGGGGAATATGCGAAGTGTAAAACCATCTTTTCAGGGGCCCCATACCCATTTCTTTGAGCTTACCTTTTACAAACTTTACCATTTCCCGGGAAGAGGTAAAACTTCCGGTAAACGCTCCGTCACGGTAACAAAGGCTGCAGTAAAGGCTGCTCTTTGTCCCGTCCTGATTGGTCCCTCCCTTTCCTTCATCCTTTTCCAAAGGCATTCCGCAGCTCTGACAAAAACGATCGAATTTTCCCATGATGTTACATTTTTTGTTCTAGGTCCTTATTTGCTTTTTTCCAGTTTCCTGGCCATTTTTTTCAGCGATTTAGGCAAGGTTTCTTTCATGTCGCCGAACAATTTATCGGCTGCATTCTCGATCAGCGGAAGTACCTTTTCCGTTTCAAGAACAAATCCTCCATAAGCAGCCATCCCTTTATCAGAAGAAGCCCTTTCCTTCAGTTTGAAGATCCGCTCTCCTTTTCTGTCGAATATTTTCAGGTTCACATAGGCATTAACCTTTTTCCTGGTGAGTCCGCCAAAACCGAGATCATCGTAAAGGTTGAAGTCGATAAAGGCGATCATCACCACATCAACGTCGGCAGGCAGCAACTCAAAGGATTTTTTTATGGCTTCATCGTCATTTACAATACCATAAGCGGCTATCGGGACATATCCGTCGGCAGGAGTTGTAAACACATTATCATTGGCCCATTTTGTCAGCTTTTTAAGATCGGGATAGCCATTGGCCTTTACCACCTCATCCTTGGAAATAAACGGGAAAGGAAACTCCGGGAGAAACTTTTCCCTTATCAGTGCATCGAATTTATTAACAATAGGTGTCAGGTTAAAGGACGAATCCTTCATTAATGCCATATACATCTTGGTATCCAACGGGTTATCCGATAAATTACGGCTACCGAATACTGAAATCAGAGCAGCTTTCCTGATCTGGGCGTAAC
>JAPLDE010000066.1 GCA_026391855.1 Bacteroidota bacterium
TCACTTTTGAACTGTGAAAGAAATTCTTGAAAATCCTTAGGATAGTTTTCTACATTTGTCATACCTCAAAGGTAACGATATTTAACTTGACCGAAGGGGACAAGCAGTTAAAATATTTATACTGAATGTGCTGAAGATAAGCTACTTATGAAAAGTATATCCGGAATTGAGTTGCAGTGGTCCCCGAGGTTGCTTTTAATGCAAGAATGATAAGAAGGCGAGAGTGCAAGAGTGCAAGAATGAATCAAATCAATCCCCATTTCCAAATTTCCAAATTAACTCATTTCCAAAAATATTAACTTTGTTATTCAGATTGAAAGTTATGCCAGAGATATGCCGGTTTTATGGAATTATTATTTTCATGAATTTCCTTGACCATGACCCACCTCATTTTCATGCCTGGTATGGTGAATACAGAGTCAGTGTATCTATTAAGGATCAGGTAATCAGGGGTGAAATGCCAGCCAGAGCGTTGAATCTGGTATTTGAGTGGTTATCGGAACATAAGGAAGAACTCCTGTTAAATTGGCAAAACTCAAAAAATGGGAAACCGTTACTAAAAATTGATCCATTAATCTAAGCAGTCATGTTGATAGAAGTAATAAATGCTGAATATCTTTCTGATTATAAAATCCTTATCAGTTTTAACGACGGAAAAACAAAGATTGTGGACTTGAAAGGGAAACTTAAAGGGCCTGTTTTTGAACCATTACACAACCTGGATTATTTCAGAAAGTTTTTCATTCATTATAACACCATTGAATGGCCAAACGGAGCAGATATTGCTCCGGAATATTTGTATGAAATAGGAATGATACAATACGGACATCAATCTATAGCTTCGGAAGAGTAAGATAAAATCAAACCATCAAATCAATCCCCATTTCCAAATTTCCAAATTAACTCACTTCCAAATTATTAACCGTTCTCCGTCCTTCTGATGATCTCATCCTGCAGATCTCTCCCAAGATCATTGAAATAATCGCTATACCCTGCCACCCTAACGATAAGGTCACGGTATTTCTCAGGATGTTCTTGTGCATCTTTCAGGGTATCAGCGCTTACCACATTAAACTGGATGTGGTGTCCGTCGAGTTTGAAATAACCCCTGATCAGGGCGGTCAGTTTTTCCAGGCTTTCGTTCCCATCGAAAAAGGAAGGGGAAAACTTCTGGTTCAGCAGGGTTCCGCCTGTTCTTATGTGGTCGATCCTGGCAGCAGAACGGATCACCGCGGTTGGACCCCGGTGATCGGCGCCCTGCACGGGGGAGATGCCCTCCGACAATGGCTGAAAGGCTTGCCGGCCATCTGGAAGCGCACCGGTTACACTTCCAAAATATACATGGCAGGTAGTCGGCAGAAGGTTGACCCTGAAATAGCCATCCCTGTATGTGGGACGCCCGTCAATGGCAGCATAGAACATCTCAAAAACGCTGCAGGCCTGTTCATCCGCATAATCATCATCATTTCCGTATTTTGGAGTGAGATATAGCAACTGATGCCTGAATTCAGGCCAGGATTCGAAATTATCACGGAGCGCTGACAGGAAATCATTCATCGTAATATTCTTATTATCAAATACATGGTACTTTATTGCAGTCAGGCTGTCGGTCAGACTGCCCAGCCCCACTCCCTGGATATAGCTGGTATTGTACCTGGCTCCGCCTGCATTGTAGTCCATCCCCTTTTCAATGCAATCGTCAATTAAAAGAGAAAGGAAAGGGACCGGCAGATGGGTGACAAAAAGCTCTTCAATATACCGGTTCCCTTCAATTTTGATATCAGCAAAATACCTGATCTGCTTTTCCAGGGCAAACAACACCTCATCAAAAGACTGAAAATCAACAGGATTCCCTGTCTGTATCCCTACCCCTTTACCGGTCAGGGGATCGATTCCGTTGTTCAGGGTGATCTCCAGGATCCTGGCCAGGTTAAAGTAGCCGGTCAGGATATAGCATTCGGTTCCGAAGGCGCCTGTTTCAACACAGCCGCTGGCACCTCCTTTGCGTGCATCCATGATGTCTTTTCCCTGCCGCAGTAGTTCCTGAATAATAGCATCTGTATTAAACACCGAAGGCTGGCCAAACCCGGTCCTGATGATCTTCAAGGCCCTGCGGACAAAGGCATCCGGGTTCTTCTTGCTTACCTGGATCATTGAACCGGGCTGAAGCAGTCGCATCTCCTCAATCACATCCAGCAGCAAGTAAGTCATTTCATTCACTGCATCCGATCCGTCAGCCTTCACCCCACCCAGGTTGATCAGGCAGAAATCGGTATAGGTGTTGCTTTCCAGGGCAGTAACTCCCACTTTAGGCGGTGCCGGATGGTTGTTGAACTTGATCCAGAAGGCCTGCAGCAATTCTCGGGCTTTTTCTCCGGTAATTCTTCCCTCTGCCAGGTCACGCCTGTAAAAGGGAAGCAGGTGCTGGTCGAGCCGCCCCGGGTTGAAGGAATCCCACGGATTGGATTCTGTAATGACCCCTACATGCACGAACCAGTAATACTGTAAAGCCTCATGCAGTGTTTGAGGAGCATTGGCAGGCACTCTCCTGCAGATCTCCGCCATCTGCACTAGCTCTGCCTTTCTGACTGCATCTGTTTCCTTTTCAGCCATCACTTCCAGCAGGTCAGCATGCCGCCCGGCATACATGATCAGGGCATTGGCTGCTATCTCCATTGCCCGGAGTTCTTCCAGACGATCAGAATACAAACCGGAGAATGAAAGATTCTGTTGTTTCACAACTTCTATCTGTTGCTGTATATCATTGATGATCTGCAACATACCTTTCTTATAGATTTTATCTCCCAACACGGTATGGCCTGGCGCCCGTTGTTCCTGGAATTCAGTGAAGATCCCGGTCTTATAGGCTTCCAGCCATTCCTGCGACATACCTTTCATCAGGCGCTCGCGCTGGCTCTTCCCTGTCCAGAAGGGGATGATGGTTTCCCGATATACCCTTTTTGTATCTTCATCAACCTTATAGGAAACTTTTTCCCTGGAATTGAGAATTTCCAGGTCCTCCGGCGAATGAAGGCTGACTTCCGGATAAGTGGGCACTGCCTTTAGCGCCGGCCCTCTCTCCCCGACGATCAGCTCTCCGTTATTAATACATAATTGCTTGTTTTTCAATATATATTCGAAACACTTTGCCCGGATGACCGGAACAGACATTTCGTCAGTAATATTGTTTTTGTAAAACTCAGTGACCAGTAAGGCTCTCTCCGGTGATAAACAGGCCCGGGCTTCAAGGCTTTGCTTCCGTAATAATTGAATTCGTTGGGTTAACATGGCAAATTGATAATTGATAATTGATAATTGACAATTGACAATTGACAATTGATAATTGATAATTAGTAATTAATAATTGGGATTTTATCCTCCGGAAGTCACAACAAATCCTTCCTTTATAAGAGTTAACATCCAATGGTTCAGTATATTAACTTCAAGCAAAGGGAATTCTGCCTTTTCACTTTCAGGATAAATATCCGTATATTTATGATTTCCAAGGGTATGATAGGGTAAAAGATCAACCTGGATAATTTTGTCTTTCAGCTTATTCAGAATCTCAATGGAATTATCAAGATTTTCCTGACCATCGTTGACGGAAGGGATAATTGGTATCCGTATGATGAGTGAAGCCGTTTGATATTTCAGAGAATACAGGTTTGACAGGATGATATCATTCGAAACGCCGGTATATTCAAGGTGTTTGGCAGGGTCAGCATATTTCAGATCGAACAGGAACAGGTCACACAGCGCAGCCACCTCTCTGAAATCCTTTTCAGGTGCGAAACCGCAGGTATCTACTGCTGTATGTACGCCTTGTTTTCTGCATTCCCTGAGGATCTCTTTCAATGGTCCGGCCTGCATCAGGGGTTCCCCGCCCGAGAAAGTAACGCCACCCCCGCTTTCCTCAAAAAACGGCCCGTCTCGAAGGATTTCCTTCATCAAACTATCAGTATTCCAATACTTTCCGATTTGCTCCTCCACTTCAAAAACCCGGTTCCCCACCCTGTTCTTCCGGGTATATTTCTCCGGTACGGTTTGCCTGCTCTCCGGGTTATGACACCAGAGGCAATGAAGCGGACAACCCTTCAGAAATATGGTCGTTCGTATGCCAGGCCCGTCGTGGACCGAAAAACGCCGGATGTCGAAAACTAAAACCACAAAACTGATTTGATGATTTGATAATGATTTTTGCGTGATGATTGGGATGGACAGTATGCTGACCACGGAATTGGTTAGTACGGTCACGATATATCGTGACCCTACATCATGTATGGCGTGGAAATATTATAAGGAAAGGAACGTTTCAAAACAAAAAAAAAAATAATACAAATCAGCCGGTTTCTGTCCAGCATATCCTGAAATACCCATCGGATAATGTCCTTGTTTTTCTTATTTTTGCCTGATAGACTTGGTTTTACATGAAGATAGACGCCTTTCCGCATTATATTTTTTGGTCTTACAATAAAACCGCCGATTTACCGGAAGACCTGGTCACTGAGCAAGTTCTGCTGTACGGGGATCTGGATGATTTGTTCAGGTTGTCGGATTTGGTTTCCCCGGAGGTAATCGCTGCTGCCAACGACAAAATTTCAGCTAAGGGGCATTGGTTGAAACGGGTTAATTTTGTGAATAAAGTAATCCTGGGAAAATGAACCTGCATATTGATAAACTGCCTTCAGAAACTGCCGGATTGCTTATTCGTCTCTCCGAAGAGAAGTATATGAGCCGTTTCTCACTTGTTGGTGGTTCTGCTCTCTCCCTGCAACTAGCTCACCGGCAATCGGAAGATCTGGACTTTATCTTCGATAGTGAGAAAATTGATAATCAAGGCATTAAACGATTTGTTGCGAAAAATTTTCCCACTTACCGGCTTATCAGGGAGGAAACCGGATATCAGCTCGATTTTCTGATCCGGGAGGTGAAGCTTACTTTCTTTTCTTCAGGAGCAGTTCTTCTTCCGTTTATTGTTAAGAATTACACATTCCCGTTGGGGAGACTGAACATTACGAAAGCCGAAACCATTGCGGTCATTAAAATGGGAACCATCGCCCAGCGGTGCACGATACGCGATTATTATGACCTCTATTATCTGTCCAGATTTGTATTGCCATTGAGTGAGATTTTCAAAAACACCCGGTCCCTTATCCCGAATTTACCGCCGATTACTTATTCGGAAACCATAATCTATACCGGGGATATTCCAGAGAACTCCATCAGCGATCACCTGTCTCCTGCGATAACAATTACCAAACAAGAGATTGCTGATTTCTTTGTTGAAGAGCTAAAGAAGATGAAGTCAGTATAGCCCGCTTTCATCAGACATCCGGTCAAATCATCTCTGGTGTAATTAATTTTTAAAACCAAGATTTCAAACAATCCTTAAAATTTACTGATTTCAAGGAAAATAATTCCTCATAATTTGCTAATTTTGAGGAAAATTATTGATCATGCATATTCCAAGATTTTACGCTGAGTTAGGTAAATGGCTGGAACCGAACAAAGCACTCATTATTTTAGGACCCAGACAGGTTGGAAAAACAACCCTGCTGAAAGAATTTCTGGTAAAAACCAACTACAAATACAAATTCGACACAGGGGATAACCTGTCAATACATCAAGTATTTAAGGATCAGAAACTTGGCGAAATTATTCAATATACCTATGGTTATGATCTTATTGCCATTGATGAAGCCCAGAGAATACCCAATATCGGGCAAGCGTTGAAAATGATGGTAGATGCAGTTCCGGGTATCAGAATCATTGCAACCGGATCCTCTTCATTTGAACTGTTGGGACAAATTGGCGAACCCCTTACCGGACGTAAAAGAACGTTACAGTTATTTCCACTATCCCAGCTTGAGTTATCGGATATTTATAATCCCTTCGAACTGAAAGAAAAACTGGAAGAGGTCCTGGTATTCGGCAGTTATCCCGAGGTGCTTATCCAAAATGACACCAATATGAAAATCAGAATTTTAGAGGAACTTACAGGATCTTATCTTCTAAAAGACATACTGGAATTGGAAAAAGTAAAAAGCTCAAGGTTTCTGCTCGATCTGTTAAGGATACTGGCATATCAGATTGGTTCTGAAGTATCTCTGACGGAACTTTCAAAAAAAGTGGGACTGGATTACAAAACCATTGGAAAGTATCTGGATTTACTGGAAAAATCTTTCATTATTTTTAATCTTCGGGGATTTAGCAGGAAACTGCGAAAAGAGATCACCAAAAAGTCGAAATACTACTTTTATGACAATGGAGTCAGAAATGCCCTGATTGTTAATTTTAACCCATTGAATATCAGAAACGATATCGGTCAATTATGGGAAAACTTTGTTTTCATTGAAAGAATGAAATCACGTTTTTATAAGGAGATCCATTGCAACTCCTATTTCTGGCGAACCTGGGATCAGAAGGAGATTGACCTGATTGAAGAAAGGGAAGGGAAGTTATTTGCCTACGAATTTAAATGGAATGAGGGTAAAGTGAAAATCCCAAAAGACTTTACGGAAGCCTATCAAAATGCTGAATTTAAGGTTATTAACAGGGAAAACTACCCCACCTTCCTTCAATAAGCAAACAAAATCATATCCATTAGTGTTTAAACAATCGTAAATCTGACAGAACCCGGAATCATCTTATTTTTAATCATTATAAATTACTGATTCATTCCTATTTTGGTAATCAAATGCTTAATTTTGTATACGAACACTAAATTGTCTATATCCTTCATTATCAATGAATAAGATTACAGAAACCTATAATATTTTCGGTAAACAGCCGGATGAAGTGATTTCCTCTCCGGAGGTAAGTAAAGAGCCCACAGCCAGGGCAAGCGGTCTGATGGCGCTCTATTTTGAGGCCAAATCCTCGGCCTCTGTTGAGTTCCCATACTGGTACAGCCGCCGCTGGGCAGAACTGGACGGGGAGATCCCCATCGTCCGCAGGGCTGAAGCGCTCAAAGCAGGATTTGAACACCTCACGCCGGTGATTTTTCCCGGTGAGTTGCTGGTGATGGGTAAAGCCAATTACCTGAGGGGTTCTTACCCGATGCCATGGTTGTCAGAATCGTATTTTATGGCTGCGGAAGATGTCATGTACCAGGAAGCCCTTCAGTCAGGGAAACTGAGTGCCGACAAGGTAACTACCTGGGGAAAGGGTGGCGGAAATGTCACTAAAAGTGAAGGAAATGTGATCTCCATCGCCGGGAAGTTCGGGATAAGAAAAGAAGAGATCCCTGCCCTGCTTAGGATTGCCCGTTACTGGAAAGACAAATCGGTAGATGATGTGGGACATAAGTATGAAATGATGGTCCCTGCTTACGAAGTGAAAGAGGCGCTGATGCGTTCGGTCATCTGTATGTTTGATTCAGGTTATACCCTTCCCCAGGGAAGAGAGGTGATGAATTATTACTATCCCCTTCAGTTTGGTATCGGAGGGATGAAAAGCTATTGCGGGGAAATGATCCGGGAAGTTGCCGGCAGCCCAGATATGGACCGGTTGTATTACTACAAAGCCAGTCTGCTCACCCTTGAAGGCCTTGAGCAATGGTTCCTCCACTACGAAGAGGAAGCCAGGTTACTTGCCACTCTTGAGAAAGACGCCAAACAGAAGGAGGAGTACCTCAATATTGCAGACCGAATGAACTGGCTTTCTCAGAAACCCCCCAGGGATTTCTATGACGCCCTTCAACTGGTTTGGTCATTCCATGTTGCTGTTCTTAATGAGGATGCTATTTCAGGTCTTTCACCCGGCCGCCTCGGGCAGGTCCTTTACCCTTTTTATAAAAGGGATATGGAGAAAGGAATCCTCGATCGCAACAAAGCCATCGAACTTCTTGAATGTATGCGGGTGAAATTCACCGAGATCGACTGTTTTGCTTCCATGGGGGTTGTTGGCGGGGTTCTCTCGGGAAATACCTTTAACAACCTTTGTTTGGGCGGACTGAAAAAGGATGGCAGCTCAGCAGCCAATGAACTGGAAATGCTGATACTGGAAACCGGGATCAGTTGTGCCACTCCCCAGCCTACCCTGTCGATGCTATACGACGAAAAGCTGCCTGAGGAGTTATTAATGAAGGGCATAGAATGTACCAAGATCGGTACCGGATACCCGGCCTGGGTAAATAACCAGGTGGCCATGGAGTTTCTTGTCGACAACTATGGACATGAAGGAATGTCAATGGAAGAAGCCCGGGCCTGGGCTATCGGGGGCTGCCTGGAAACCTCTCCGGGAAGCTGGATGCCGCTCACCCTTGATGGTGTTGAGTATTATATACCGGGTGGTTCTGCACCGGCTACCAGTGTAGGAGTCCATTTTCTTTCTCTTCCAAAACTGCTGGAAGTGGTTCTTTTCGATGGGATGGATATGCGCACGGGACAGCGGGTATTCCAGCCTCATGGCTTCGATCTCGACAGTTATGATGAATTATGGGAAGCCTTCAAAGATTATTTTGCCCAATCTGTTGAGGTGTTGACACTTTGTAATAATATCCAGCATGATGCCTGGAGAAAAATCTCCCCTTCTCTTGTAAATTCAATGCTGAAACCCGATTGCCTGGCAAAGGGAAAGGATATCGGTCAGAAAGGCTGCCGCTACAACACGACCTTTAATGTTGAGATTTGCGGAACCACTAACCTGGTAAACTCCCTGGCCTCCCTGAAAAAAAATGTTTACGAGAACACGGAATTCAGCCTGGCCGAATACAGGGATGCCATCCTGGCCAATTTTGGTTATAAGACAGCCCGGGAAATCGGTTCTTACTCCCTTATCGACCAACAGCCCAGGGAAGAATACATGAATTTCAAGCGTATCCATAAACTCAGCCAGGAAGCACCCAAATTCGGAAACGACAATCCTTATGTGGATGAGATCTTTAAAAACTGGGAAGAATGGTATTGTGACATGGTCCACGATTACCGGTCACTCTATGATGAGCCTATGTATGCCTGCCAGATCTCTGTATCCACGCATGCCCCTATGGGTGCTGTAACCCTTGCTACGCCTGACGGAAGGCTTTCCGGGACCACATTTGCCGACGGATCGGTGTCGGCCTATCCCGGAACCGATAAAAACGGGCCTTATGCCCTGTTTAATTCAGCCACCTGCTGGGATCACAGCAAATCTCAGAACTCACAGCTTAACATGAAGATCCATCCTTCAGCCGTAAAAGGCAGAGACGGCTCCCGGAAATTTCTGGAGCTGATCAGGGCCTATCTCCGTAAGGGAGGGTTTCATGTACAGTTTAACATCGTCGATTCGCGAATGCTTAAAAAGGCACAGGCCGATCCTGACCAGTTCCGGGGTCTTATGGTCAGGGTAGCCGGTTTTACCCAGTATTGGGTAGAACTTGGTAAAGCCATACAGGACGAGGTCATTGCGCGGACAGAATATGAAGAAGTCTGATTACCAATAATTTGGAAATAGTTAATCATGGAAAATACTTGTAAAGACTGTTGTTACTTCCTGGCCATTGACGTATTTAAGGGTATGTGCAAGATGGATAAAGCGTCAATATCCCACGATTCATTGGCATGCGGGCATTTCAGCAAGATCGCTAAGTGTAAATTCTGCAGTAAATATAAACAGGAAACCGAATTTCTCGGAATCTGTATGGACCAGGTAGCTGCCCATCCCGACCTGGTAGCTATTCATTGCGACTCATTCGAATGGATAGGGATGAATTGATCTTCGGGCATATATTTGATATCCAGGGCTTTTCGGTACATGATGGTCCTGGTTGCCGTACGTTGATCTTCATGAAGGGTTGTTCGCTCCGTTGCCGCTGGTGTTCGAACCCCGAAGGTTTAAATCCATACCCGGAACCTATGTTTAAACAGGAGGCCTGTCTTTTCGACGGGGCTTGTGTCAGTGCCTGTCCTTTCGGGTCGATCGTGGTACAGGAAGGTACCCTTACCATCAACCGGGATCATTGCAGCCATTGTTCTAGTGAGAAGGCATATCCTGATTACGCTCTTCCCTGTTCGGCTGCCTGCCTGAACCAGGCGATCCTTACCGGTGGTTACCGAATCTCACTGACAGAATTATTTCGAGTAATCACGCGTGACCGGAACTATTGGGGCAGCGAAGGGGGTATTACGCTTACAGGAGGAGAACCTTTACTGCAGGAAGAATTCGTCCTTGGTCTACTTCGTCGCTGTTATGAGGCTTACATCCATACAGCCATAGAAACCTGCGGTCAGGTGCAATGGGAAACTTATGAAAAAGTGATTCCCTTTCTCGATTATATCCTTTTCGATATCAAGCATATGGATCCTCGAAAGCACCAGGAGTGGACCGGGACTTCCAACCAGATGATACTGGCCAACGCCCGCCATCTGGCAGAAAAATTCCCGGGAAAAATGATGATACGGATACCGGTCATTCCGGGTTTTAATGATGATGAAGATAACCTTCTGAAAACCAGGGCTTTTATGAATGAAACCGGCATCGAAAGTGTTGAACTTCTCCCTTTGCATCACCTGGGCAGCGGTAAATATCCACTACTTGGGAAGCCATACCTTATGGACTCCTCCGTTCAGATTCAGCCGGGGTATACCGAACACCTTTTCAATAAGTATTTTCGGTAAACCCCGGAATTATAATCACAGATTGGCTGTTTCACGGGAAATTGTATATTTGTATTATCAAATCGGATTATATCTAACTTATAGATTTTCAGGATATTATAATATAATTTAAAATACAATAAAATGAAACTTCCACTCTATCAGGTCGATGCGTTTACAGACCATTTGTTTGGTGGAAACCCGGCCGCTATTTGCCCGCTTACCAACTGGATTCCAGATGAGGTGATGCAGAAGATAGCCCTTGAGAACAGCCTTTCCGAAACAGCCTTTTTTGTAAAGGACGGACACGCCTATCACATAAGGTGGTTTACACCTACACTGGAAGTCAGGCTTTGCGGTCATGCCACCCTGGCCAGTTCACATGTGTTATTCAATCACCTGGGCTACAAAGAAGACACCATTCATTTTCACTCAAAAAGCGGACATCTGGAGGTTGGAAAAAACGGAGACCTTCTTGTGCTTGATTTCCCCTCAGATGAGCCGACAAGGGTAGCAATGCCGGAAGGAATGGCAGAGGCCATCGGGGGAATCCCCAAAGAATGCTATATGGGAAAAACAGATTATCTCCTTGTATTTGATACACAGGAAGATATTATACGCCTGCAACCCGATTTCCACCTGTTAAAACAACTGCCGGTCAGGGGGATCATCATCACTGCCAAAGGGGATGAGTCTGACTTCGTTTCCAGATTTTTTGCCCCGGCAGCCGGCGTTGATGAGGATCCTGTTACCGGTTCCGCTCACACCACCCTCATTCCTTACTGGTCGAAACTACTGGGAAAAAGAAAGATGAAGGCCATTCAACTCTCGGCCAGGAGAGGGCACCTGGATTGTGAAAACCTGGGTGACCGGGTACTCATTGGCGGAGAATGCAGAACCTATCTGACTGGCGAGATAACCATCTGATCTTCTTTCATTTGAGGAATTGACAATTGGCTTCGCCGAACTCTGCTTCGCTCCGGTTGACAATGGATAATTGACAATTAATTGCACACAGTAACGGGTAGGCTTCTGCTGCCGTGCTAGGGTGAAAGCGACTTGCGTAGAGGGGGTAAGGCTCTGTGGTGAGCCTGTTTTCTTCTCTTCTCAATATCTTTATATAGAACTATAAATCAATCACTTAAAATCTTCCATATCATGAAAGATACTCCTATTGATTACGAAGTGGTAACCCGGATCATTGAAGAAAGTAAACTACCCAATGTTGGTGCAGCAAGCATCCGCGAAATAAAGAGGCTTATTGATACTATTGAACAGGCTACGGGCGAAAAATTCGTCAGGATGGAAATGGGCATACCGGGACTTCCACCATCAACGATAGGAGTGGAAGCTGAAATTGAAGCACTTAAAAGAGGGGTAGCATCCATTTACCCAGATATTGACGGCGTTCCGGCTATTAAGACTGAAATTGCACGTTTTGCAAAACTTTTCCTTAACATCGACATTGAACCTTATCAATGTTTGCCCACTGTTGGGAGCATGCAGGGCAGCTTTGCCGGTTTTCTTACGGTTAACCGGTTTATTGAAGGGAAAGATACTACTTTATTTATCAGTCCCGGTTTTCCGGTTCACCAGCAACAACATAAAGTACTGGGAATCCCATTTGTATCTTTCGACGTTTACAATTTCAGGGGAGAAAAACTTCGTGCAAAACTGGAAGAATTCCTTTCAAAAGGAAATATTGCTTCTATATTTTATTCAAACCCAAACAATCCTTCCTGGATATGCTTTACAGAATATGAATTGAAGATCATTGGCGAGTTGGCGAATAAATATGATGTTGTTGTAATGGAAGACCTTGCCTATTTTATGATGGATTTCCGTAAAGACTATTCTCAGCCTGGTCAGCCTCCCTTTCAGCCGACTGTAGCCCATTATGCAGATAAGTATATGCTGATGATCTCAACATCAAAAGCATTCAGTTATGCCGGGCAGCGGTTAGGAAACATGATAGTATCGGAGAAATTATTCAACACAAAATCCTCCTTTCTGTTAAAGCATTATAGCAGTGATATTTTTGGAAGAGCCCTTGTATTCGGTACCATATACTCCTTAAGTTCAGGAACTTCCCATTCTGCTCAGTATGCAGTGGCCGCTATGCTTAAAGCTGTCAACGACGGGGTTTACCATTTTATCGATGATGTGAAGGAATACGGTGAAAAAGCCAGGATCATGAAGAAGATGTTCACCGAAAACGGATTCCAAATCGTATACGATCAGGATGATGGTGTCCCTATTGCAGATGGTTTTTATTTTACAATATCTTATCCGGGATTTACAGGGGAAAAACTGATTGAAGAATTCCTTTATTACGGAATAAGTGCCATATCTCTTTCCATAACCGGGAGTGAAAGACTGGAAGGATTACGTGCCTGTGTTTCACTGGTAAAGCGTGATCAGTTCCCTGCCCTGGAAAGCAGGCTGAAAAAGTTTCATGAGAATCACCCTTTTTAATGAGGTTATGAAGGTTATGAAGGTTATGAAGGTTATGAAGGTTATGAAGGTTATGAAGGTTATGATAATTTGATCGGTGAAGGATTTTAACCTATTCAAAACCAGGTATTTAATATTAACAGGTCTTTTACTTGTTGCAGGAACTTTTAATTCGATTGTTGCACAGAATACAGATTCAGTTCAGGCAGCAGGAAAATCTGTACAAGCTACACATTACCAGGACTTTCTGACCAAACCTTCCGGTCTTCAGTATAAAATCCATCAGGCCCATGGAGGAATAAAGCCGGTTACCGGCGATCGGGCTATCATGAACCTTCGCTATTCACTCAGGAAGCCAGATGGAACAGACTCCCTGCTTTTTGCCTCGGTAAAACCATTTATTGTTCCTGTCAGCCCGCTGTATGATGGTGATATTTATGAAGCTATTCAACTGTTAGGATTGGGTGATAGTGCCACTTTTATCCTTGAACCCACCGGTTTTTTCACAAAAACTGCAAACGCCATTACTCCTTTCTTTGTTACCCAAGGCTCCAGACTGGTTTTC
This sequence comes from Bacteroidota bacterium, assembly GCA_026391855.1. Lineage (GTDB taxonomy): Bacteria > Bacteroidota > Bacteroidia > Bacteroidales > CAIXZF01 > JAKLIX01. Next base: position 13,597 of record JAPLDE010000066.1, read on the forward strand.
GAAGTAAAACTCAATGGGATTCAGACAGAAAAAGAGTATGAGAAGGAACAACAACTGGTTAAAAAGCAGGAAGACGAAAAAAAAGATAATGAACAAGCTGTCCTTCAACAATATATAGCTTTTCATAAAATAAAAGCACAAGCTGAGACCAGTGGATTGTATTACATCAGGAATAAAGGCGGATGGGGAAGAAAAGCCAGAATTGGTCACAAGGTAAGTGTGGAGTACCGTGCTTGCTTTCTCAATGGAGAAGAGTTCGATTCCTCCCTTTTCGACGCTGATCTTTGATATAAAGCTAATTAAAGTTTATTGAGTAATAGCACTCCGGATCAATTATTACCGTTTTTCAAAATAAATAAAACGCCTCTTATGAAAAAACTCGTTACACTGATTTTATTTCTATCTATAATTTCTTTGCAAATAAAAGCTCAACAAGTAACAGAAAAAGAAGCACTTCAGGTTGCCGGGAACTTCTTACAGCTTCAACCTAATGAATTACACAGGCAAATGGCAGCGGATTTTAATAGTGAATCACCATCCGCCCAACCATTTTACCTATATACATTTGATCCTCAGGGATTTATTGTAATTTCAGCCAAGAAATTCCTTCCTCCGGTGATAGCTTACTCTTTCAACAGTAATCCTGATCCCGAAGGACGTTTTGTTGCATTTCTTAAGCAGGATCTCAGCAACAGGCTTGCAAACCAACCCTCAACCTCTGCACAAGAGAAATCATATGTTAAGCAGCTTTGGAATCTGTATTCCGGTGTGTCCAGGAAATCTCCTTTGTTTCAGCTGGACCCAGGATGCTCCATATAATGATCTCTGCCCGATGGACCCGATAACCCAGACCAGGAGTATCGCCGGCTGTCCTTCGGTTGCCATGGCTATGATCGTGAATTATCACCACACTACCCATAATGTTTGGTTTACCGATGCTGATGACTACCACCATGCTTATCAGGGAAGGAATTACTGGATTGATGATGACTACGATTCACTTGATTTTCCTTCTTTCCCCGGGCTGAATAATTATCTCTCAAGCCTGGAGGCAAAATATCAGCAGGGTACCGGCCTGACCGGCCAGGACAAGGCAGCCCTGGTGTTTGCCTGTGGTGTAGCTGCCACCCAGGTGTATACTTCTTCCGGATCCGGCACTTTTGGGGTTAGCCAGGCATATGCTGCCTATCAGAAGTTCAACTTTACCCAATCGTTACTGCTTGGGCCCAATGATACCAGCCTTTACACTCATATGGCCCAGAATATCAAAGATTCCCTTCCTGTTCACCTGGCTATCGTCAATTCTACCTGGACCTCGGGACATAATATTGTAGTTGACGGATATAACACCAATCAATATTTTCATTTGAATTTCGGCTGGGGTGGATCCAGTAATGCCTGGTATCTCCTGCCTTCTCAAATACCTTACAGCCTAAACGTTATTGAAGGCGCCATTGTTGATATAGATCCGTCTTTACCTGTCGGTATTTGCAAGGCAGAAAAGACAGATATTCAGGTTTATCCAAACCCGGTTGAGGACAACATTAACTTGTTTGGTACTCTCAGCGGACTGCAATTTACCATATTTTCACTGGAAGGGAAAACGATATCCAATACCTTCTGTTCCTCGGGTCAATCCTTTGTTATCCCTGTATCTAACTTATCTTCAGGCATTTATTTTTTGACAATTACAGGACCTGCCGGAAAAACTGTGAAAAAAGTTATTAAGAAATAGGAATTGCCTCCTTCAAACGAGTTAAATTAAAGGGATAGTTCATTGATTACCAGAAAGTTAGTTTGGGATGTCATCTGGATTACAGGTTTGAGATGTCATCTGAAGTGATGGGTTGGGATGTCATCTGAAGTGATGGATTGGGATGTCATCCCGAATGTTTTAGTTGGATGACATCTTATTTTTCAAACTCCCATTCCTCCAATAATTTCAACATTTTGTTATGAAAAGCCCATTGATGAACTTGGATAAGGTTGGCTTTATCATGAAACAATTCAATCACTCTTGAATACACCAGGTTATCCGCCTTGCCGGACACAATTGATTTATAGGAACTCCAGGGATAATTTTCAAAAGAAGGATTAATCCCATGATTCACAGGGTTAAGATGGATATAAAATAAAACATGATAAAGGTTTTCGTCAGATACAATTTTCTTCCGCTTATAGGGCCGCATAAATAAAGTGCCCCTTCTTGGCAACTTTTTATTAATTGACCGAACGTAAGTTATACCAAGTTTTCGAAATTGCTGGGGAATATCCTTTGTAACTCGTAAACTGGCATCGTCTTTAACCTTTATTAGAAGGTGATAGTGGTTAGGAAGGAGGCAATAGGCATAAATAAATGCAAACTTTGAAAGCTTTTCATTTAAAAGATCCATAAAGCGTTGATAATCTGCATCTTCATAAAACAGTTTATCATTTCCAACGGCCCGGTTATAAACGTGGTAGAAGAAACCAGGCTCAAATTTTGCAAGATACTTTGAAGGCATAGTAATAAGATTTTTGAATATAAATAAATGAATTAACGACTCAGAGGACATCCCCCATGTATATATGCATTTGGGGTATGGAAATGGAAAAAAATTGCTTCTTTTTTTTAGGGAGATCCTTGGATGACATCTCAGTAATTTCTTCCAGATGACATCCACCAGATGACATCCCAGCAAGTTCTTCCAGATGACATCCACCAGATGACATCCCAGCAAGTTCTTCCAGATGACATCCACCAGATGACATCCCAACAAGTTCTTCCAGATGACATCCACCAGATGACATCTCAGCAAGTTCTTCCAGATGACATCCCCAGGATGACATCCCACTTATTTAAACTCGTTATAAATTTCCCTCACGTTATCGTTTTTACCCTGCCAAAAAAACATCGATTCGGGAAATATCTGTACCTTCGTACCGCTTTAAAACTTAAGGAACTATTTCACTATACCTATTTGATATTATGGCAAAAGTTAAAGGTAGCATCGTCATCGACACCGAAAGGTGCAAGGGATGCGAGGTATGTATCCCTGCTTGTCCGGAGGAAGTCATTGCCCTGGCTAAACAGGTTAACAGTAAAGGATACCGGTATGCCCAACCTGTTAATGATGATTGTACAGGCTGCACAAATTGTGCTGTGGTTTGCCCCGACGGGGTCATCACTGTTTACAGAATGAAAATCACTGATTAAACTCAAAATATACTGGCGAAATGAAAGAGCTGAGACTAATGAAGGGCAATGAAGCCATTGCCGAGGCTGCCATCCGCGATGGCTGTGACGGCTATTTCGGGTATCCTATTACTCCCCAGTCGGAGATCATGGAATACCTGATGGCTGAAAAACCTTATGAAACTACGGGAATGGCTGTACTTCAAGCTGAAAGTGAGGTGGCATCCATTAACATGATCTATGGTGGTGCATCCTGCGGAAAGAAGGTTTTTACTTCTTCCTCAAGCCCAGGCATCAGCCTGATGCAAGAAGGAATATCCTATATCGCCGGAGCTGAATTACCCTGCCTCCTGGTTAACGTTGTGCGTGGCGGTCCCGGACTTGGAACCATCCAACCCTCGCAGGCTGACTATTTTCAGGCTGTAAAAGGTGGCGGACATGGCGATTATAAACTGATCACCCTGGCACCGGCCTCTGTCCAGGAAATGTACGACTTTGTCGGACTGGGTTTTAAATTAGCCTTCAAGTACCGCAACCCTGTGATGATACTGAGCGACGGTGCCATCGGGCAGATGATGGAAAAGGTTTACCTGGAAGATCAGAAACCCAGACGAACCCTTGATGAAATAAGAGAGACTTGTCCCTGGGCCACCTTGGGAAAAATACCCGGTAAAGAAAGAAATATCATCACTTCCCTATACCTGGAATCAGCCAGGCAGGAAAAGCTCAACCTGAAACTTCAAGCCAAATACAGGCAGGTTGAAAAAGATGAAGTGAGATTCGAGGAAATCCAGTGTGAAGATGCTGAATACCTGTTTGTTGCATTTGGAACGAGCAGCCGTATCTGCCAAAAAGCCATCGAAGAAGGAAGAAAAAAAGGATTAAAAGTCGGCCTGTTCCGCCCAATTACCTTATATCCATTCCCTTATGACAAATTGAGGGAATATGCAGGCAAAGTAAAAGGAATGCTTTCGGTAGAGATGAATGCCGGGCAGATGGTGGAAGATGTTAGACTAGCCGTTGAAGGAAGAACTAAAGTTGCACATTTCGGTCGTTTTGGTGGTATCATCCCTTCACCGGATGAGGTACTGCATGCCGTCGAAGAAAAACTGATGGGAGGAAAATAACATGGAAAATATCACAGAAACAGATATTCGTAAACCGGAAAATCTGGTTTATTCAAGAACGAAAGTCCTTACCAATAACGTGCTGAGCTATTGTCCGGGATGCGGTCATGGTACAGTTCACCGCATTATTGCAGAAGTCATTGAGGAAATGGGTATCCAGTCTCAAACCATTGGCATTGCACCAGTGGGTTGTTCCGTACTGGCCTATAATTTCTTTGATCTGGACATGCAACAGGCTGCCCATGGCAGAGCTCCGGCACTGGCAACGGCCACAAAAAGGTTACTCCCGGAACACTTCGTGTTCACCTACCAGGGAGATGGAGACCTGGCCGCCATCGGAACGGCAGAAACCATTCATGCCTGCAACCGGGGCGAAAATATCACCATGATCTTTATCAATAACGGTATTTACGGTATGACCGGAGGTCAGATGGCACCCACTACCCTGCCCGGTATGAAATCATCTACCTGTCCTTATGGCCGTGATGTACATATTATGGGTAATCCATTGAAGATCACTGAACTGGTAGCTCAGCTCCCCGGTACTATTTATGTAGCCCGTCATGCTGTCCATACACCCGCAGCCGTCCGTAAAGCTAAAAAATCGATCAGAAAAGCCTTTGAAAATCAAAAACTTAACAGGGGAACCTCTTTTGTTGAAGTAGTTTCAAACTGCAACTCAGGATGGAAAATGACCCCAAACCAAGCCAACAAATGGATGGAGGAAAACATGTTCCCATTCTATCCTTTGGGGGAAATTAAAGATGTTGTTGGTAAATAATTGTGCTCAAGTGTTAAGGTGTTCAGGTGTTCAGGAAGAACATACACGAACACCTGAACACACGAACACCTGAACACTTAAAAAATAAACGATATGACTGAAGAAATTATCATCGCCGGATTTGGAGGACAAGGGGTTCTTTCAATGGGAAAAATACTGGCCTATTCCGGTGTGATGGAAGATAAAGAAGTCAGCTGGATGCCCTCTTACGGTCCTGAAATGAGAGGGGGAACCGCCAACGTGACCGTGATCGTAAGTGATGAACGTATCAGTTCACCTATCCTTAGCTCTTATGATACAGCCATCATCCTGAACCAGCAATCGATGGATAAATTCGAGCCCATGGTTAAACCCGGAGGCTTGCTTATCTATGACGGAAACGGTATCACCCGTCATCCCGAAAGAAAAGACATAAACATCTTCAGGGTTGATGCTGCCGATGAGGCTGCCAAAATCGGACTTTCAAAAGTATTCAACATGATCGTACTGGGTGGATTCCTCAAGCTGAAACCCATTGTGGGATCTGAATTTATCCACAAAGGACTGCAGAAATCCTTACCCAAAAGGCATCATGCACTCATCCCCGACAACGAAAGAGCCATCAACCGGGGGAAAGAGATCATCTTTCCGGTAAACCAGCTTAACTAAAAGGGGTTCACTTTATAGTCAAAGCTGTCCTGACTCAGGTTGGGACAGCTTTTTTTTGTTCATCCTTCGAAAAACCACGTCAGGGTTAAAATATTAACCAAATCAATAATTCAGGATATTTCCCGTTACTTTTGTTTTGTTTCTTTAACCGTGGTAAATATGACTACTCCTTCGATCCCCTCAAAAAAAAGATCATCGTTCCACCTGGGATTATTGTTCCTCCTGTTTTCAGGCTTTTTCTTCCAATCATCTTATTCACAGGACGTTATCATTAAACGAAACAAAGAAGAGTTGAAAGTTAAGGTAGTTACTATTGGTGAAAAGTCTGTTTTCTACCGGGCTTCAGGAGACGAAAAAGGCCCTCAGTATGAGCTGGGTAAAGATAAGATCGCTGAAATCCGACTGGAGAATGGAACAATAGTCCCCATCGCGTCAGCACCCAATGGTTTTAAACGGAACCGTATTTCGCTCGACATTTTAGATATAGCCCTGGGTGAAGTCGCGTTGAAACTTGAACGAATCTCAGCCAATGGCCAGTTAGGCTGGTATCTTCCTGTGGCTGTGAGCTATTACGACGGAGGTATGTATGATTATGACAACATGGTTTATAGTGGTTTTGGACTCAATTACTATCCTACCGGCCAGGGTACCTGGAAGTACTTTTGCGGGCTGGAAATGAATGTGGGTTATGGTACTTTCTACCACTTAGAACAACACTATTACTATGATCCGTTTGGTTATACATATTATACCGGCAATGACAAAGATGTTGAGGGGGTATACACGAGGTTCCTCATTTATAATGGTGTAATATATTCACCTACAGAGAATTTTTCCGTCGATCTTCACCTGGGGCTGGGGATGAGGAATGCTTTTATCGAAGGCCTGAACCAGGATGAAAGGATCAACCCCAATGCCAACATCGGGGTTTGTATGTCATTCAGGTTCTAAGGAAACCGTTAACCCTGGCAGGGTTTTTCGTAAAAAGTTCATTAACTTTTCAAGGTAAATGCCTTCGCAGTCTTTTCATCGAATTCTCCTTCCCAGCGGGCAACAACGGCAGAGGCAAGGCAGTTCCCGATGACATTTACCGCCGTTCGGGCCATGTCCATGAGTTCGTCGATACCCAGGATAATAAAAATGGGTTCAACAGGAAGTCCAAAGGAAGAAGCCGTTGCCAGCAGGATCACCAGTGATGCCCGGGGAACACCGGCCACTCCTTTACTGGTGAGCATGAGAGTAAGCATCATAACCAGCTGCTGCTCCAGCGAAAGATGAATACCTGCTACCTGGGCAATAAATATGGAAGCCAATGCGAGATATAAGGTAGTCCCATCCAGGTTAAAACTATAACCGGTGGGAAGGACAAAAGCAACAATCTTCCGTGGGACCCCAAACATCTCCATATTTTCCATTGCAACAGGAAGGGCTGATTCTGAGGATGTTGTGGCAAAGGCAAGGGTAGCCGGTTCAGTCACCGCCCTGATAAAAGGGATCACAGGTATCCTGAAGATGAGTAGCACCGGTAATAGCACACCCAGCAGGAAAACGATCAGTGCCACATACAGGGTCATAAGCAGTGTGGCGAGGTTCACCAATATCCCCAGTCCCATGTGCCCGACTGTATAAGCAATGGCCGCACCCACTGCAACAGGTGCAAAGTACATGATTAGGTTAGTGAATTTGAACATGGTCTCGGCCAGGCTTTCCGAGAACCTGACCATGGGTGAACGGTATTTTTCCTTCAACAGCGCCACCGCGATGCCGAATAAGATACTGAATACCACGATCTGCAGTACATGCCCTTCGAAGACTGACCTGGCAAGGTTTTCGGGGAAGATACCAAGGACGATATCCTGCCAGGTTTGTTTAGCCATTGGGGCAATGTCAGGTTTGGCTAATGCCGGCATGTTGACCCCTACCCCGGCCTGGCTGATGTTAATGGCTGCAAGTCCGATGAAAAGGGCAATAGTAGAGACAATTTCAAAGTACAATATCGATTTCCACCCCATTCTGCCTACCTGTTTCAGGTTTGAATGCCCGGCGATGCCTACTACCAGGGTAGAAAACAACAAGGGTGCAATGATAGTCTTTATCATCCTCAGGAAAATCTTGCTGCAGATCTGTAGTCCGACACCAACAGCCGGGAAATCATGGCCGACTTCGGCACCGATCAGCATGCTGATCAGGATCCAGGTAGTCAGGTTTTTACGAAGTATCCCATAATAGATCGCAAACCCAAGCACGATCCAGCGAAGCGCGGCCATAACAGCTAAGGGAAATGCAATCCAACCAAAATGATCCAATAACTGAAGGATAATTGTTAATGAAAAGATCAATACAAATATCAGCAGGATGAAATTTTTATTTACTGAATGGAACCAGTCTTTCTTCAATTAATTACTCAGTTAATTGATATGTTATTGCTATATTATTGAATTTCAGATTTTTAACTATCAATTCTGCAATATCGACCACCGGGATCTGTGTTGCCGGAGAAAGCGTCTTTTTACATAAAGGACAGGCAGTTACGAGGTAATCCGGTTGGTTAACCAGTAACTGATATAGCGTATCATTTCTAAGCTGCCTTTTTTCATCCGATGATAAGGAGAAACTTCCAAGACTGCCCCCGCAGCATAGTCCGTGATCCTTTTCCTGCCGGATTCCCTTTAATTCTGCCATAGAGTTGATCACTGTTCTGGGTTCGTCATAAATACCACAACCTCTGCCTAGTTCACAAGGGTCATGAAAAACAGCTGTATCCGCCTGTTTTCCTGGTTTTATTTTTCCCGATTCCATCAGTCTGAGAATGTATTGAGAATGATGAAGTACTTCCATCTTCAGGTTATATTCTTCCTTGAAGACCTTCAGGCAGATAGGACAGGAAGTCACAAAGACCGAGGCATGTGTGTCTTGTATGAGCTTACGGTTGATATCTACCAATTGCTTTGCAGCATCCCATTGTCCTGCCATCTGCAACGGACGCCCGCAGCAGACACCACCCTCTTTGTCAATGAACAGATAACTGACTCCCGACAACGACAATATTGTTTCCATGGCTTTCTTGATTCCCGGGGTAAGATGGGTCATGCAGCCAGCAAAATAAACGACTTCCGGATAGGAGGGAACCGGCGGAGATTGAGCAACTACCTTTGATTCAATAAACGAAAAAACGGGATTGTTAACCTTATAATGCTCTTTTCGTCGTTGTAACCTGATGTCATTCACATCAATGCTTACAGGACACACCTGCTGGCATCTTCCACATAGCAAACATTCTTCCAGCGCCTGAACGACAGGCTTATCCCTTTTCAATTTTCTTAGAAAATAAGCCGGAACAATCTGGTCATGATTCAAGATCGTCTTCAGCTGGCAGGTTTCAATACATACTCCGCAGGATGGGCAGGAATTGACCTCAACCTCAGAAAAGAAATTGTAGTTCCTCCCCGTTCTGTATCCCAGGTTTCTCATGAAGATCAACAAGACTTCTGAAGGAATATGCATGTACCTGGAATAGGGTAAGGTTACAAAAAACACGCCCAGTGCAATGGAATAAGACCACCAGGCCGGGTATGCCATGAGTTCAACCGGAAGAAAGCCGGCAAAATACCTTCCCAGTGACCCGGTCAAAAACCCACCGGTACCGGTGCTGCCTGAGGTAAAACTCTCGGCCAGCAGGCGTAACGGGAAAATAAACCATAAAGCGGTCAGGGCAATCCTGTCGATTGGTTCAGGATGTGTGGGGCGTTTCATCCCGAATATCCTGGTATTCAACCGTTTAAAAACAGCCAGCAAGAACCCGGTAATGACCAGTAACAGGAAGAAATCCATGAAAAAGGTGAAGCCGGCAGAAAATGGGATGATGGATTTATCGTGAACAAAGAATTTAAAGAAAATAGGATAAAACGGCAGGTTAAATTCTATCCCGCTGTACAATCTGGATTCTAAATTTCCTAAAAGAATGAGCATAAACCAACCGAAGGCAAAGGTCATATGCATATATCCCAGCAAGGGATTCTGCCTGAACATTTTACGATGAATGAGGCTTTCCAGGAAAACCTCTTTGAGTATCTTCAGGGTTTTTCCTGCCCGGAGACCAGTCCGGATGATCATCCGGTCTTCCGACTCCAGCCTGTCCCACCACCTGAAAAACTTTGATAACAGTATAACTACCAGGGCCAGAGCACCCAGGGTAAAAGGAAGCACAAACGGATCATAATCAAGATAGTACATCTGCTTTTTCGTCCAACTGTTTCCTTAATACGAGAACCAAATTCCTGGTATTTATCCCCCTGGGACAGGCAAGGATACATTTTCCGCACAACATGCAACAGGATATTTCCTTACGGACATCTGCAAGCAGCCCTCTTTGCAACAACACAATGATCCTGCGAAGGCTAAAATCAACGTATTGAGCTGATGTACAGCCGGAAGCACAGGTCCCACAAGAGATACACAACCTGATGGATGGTTCGGCTGCCGCAACTTTGTCATAAAGGCTGAAATCTCCCTGTTCAAAGATGA
>JAPLDE010000263.1:0-1310 GCA_026391855.1 Bacteroidota bacterium
ATAAAATACAGGTAATATCCGCTGAACTTGCTGATATAATTGGGTTGGAAAGTTACGGCAGTCGCATTGGTGGTAGTAACGGTCAGTGTATCATGTGATATGGTTGAGCCAACCGAAGTAACGCCGGTGCTTGTGGTTGAGTACCCCGGTATGGCATTGGTCCCGGTAATGTATTCACCTTTCAGTGAAGCACCGCCCAGAATATCCATAAATAGCTGAAATTCAACACCAAACCAAGTCCTGTTGAGGGCATCACCGACTTTCACAATTTTCTCAGACTGATACTTGGAATTGATAACTGTATCTACCGCGGCTTTGACTTTACCCAGATAGGCGTGTGCCCCGAAATCAAGTCCACCGAAGTTTCCGAGTTTCACCGAGTAGGTTGCCCTTGCCATGAAATCTTTGAAGTTATCAAAATCTTTGTTTACCGGGTTCGGATTTGAAGATCCCGGATAGGTCAGTCCGCTGGTAAATGAAGGATAGGCAATGCCTCCGTCATTTCCGTTGAAAATGGCCAGCTGCACTTTTAATGGAAAAGCTTTCGGGGTATATTCAATTTTTGCACCCAATGCTCTTTCACCAGGATATAAGGCCCTGATAATACCCGATCGTTCAGGCACTTCACGTTGACTGGAAGAATATTCTACTTCATAGCTCGGACGGTTAAACTGGCCAATAGTGAGGGAAAACTGCTTTAACCAGGGGTCATTTAACTGGGCATAGGCATCTTTAAGAGAGAATCCTGAAGGAGCAAAATCAGGTTGAAGAACAAAGGCCACACCATCAGCCGGCTGATAAGTCGTTTTCAGCCTGACACGCCTCAGAAAAAATGAATTATCCGGATAAGTCAGCTTGTTGCTGTAATTTTCCCATTGGGCCTGAATATAGCCTGAAAATTTGATCTTGTTCAATTTAGCCAGGTCGCTTTCAGGGGTGAGCATTCTTTCTTCGAGACCGGAAATACGGTCTTTAAGTTCTGTAAGTTTTTCGCGGAGGGTGTCGTTTCCAACCTGGGCAAACAGCTTGTGACCGCTTAGTAGGGTGGTAATAAGTAATAAAATGGTTGTTATCTTCTTCATGGCTTGTTGGTTTAGATTTTGATGATGCAAAAGTAAACCGGTCTTTCCCCATGAGAATTAACCCATCATTATCTTAGTATTAAGTTATTGTTAAGAAGCTTGCCTGAATTACAGAAAAGTAAACCGGCGGACAAGTAATCGCTTGGCAATCAGCGTTTTTTTTTTGCTATTTGGCAGGTTCCCCGGCATTCATCGACTGGACCTTTACCTTATCGGTCATTGTCAGCC
>JAPLDE010000263.1:1349-2281 GCA_026391855.1 Bacteroidota bacterium
GGTTTTAACCAGTTTCTTCCTGAATTGCTGAGGGGATTCTTCCACCTCCACAAAGGCTGAATCTCCTTTAAATATGAGTAACCCTTCCCTGATGGCCATCACTTTTTCCCTTCTGTCGAGTACAATATCTGCATTGGCGCTGTATCCTGCCCTGATGAAACGATTGGACTTTAAAATAACATCTGCTTTGATCTCAAACTGGATGGCCCCGTTTTCCAGTACCCCTTTGGGTGAAATGTATTTCAGGGTGGCATGGAAGGTATCATTCTCAATCGCTCCCACTATCAGCTGCAAGTCCATCCCGGGCTTAATCTTCCCGACTTCCGTTTCATCTACCTTACCCTGGAAGATCATATCTTTTACATCTGCCACGGTAGCAATGGTGGTACCAGCATTAAAGTTGTTGGTTTCGATCACAGAACTCCCCGCTTTTACCGGAACATCCAGCACCATCCCGGCAATGGTTGAACGGATCAGGGTGTTGGTGGTCTTTCCCGATTTTTTATTAACTCCTTCCCTTATCAATTCCAGGTTTGATTCTGCGGCATCTGTTTCCTGCCTTGCATTGTTATAGGCGACCCTGGCCTGCTGGAACTCACTTTCGGCCACCACTTTCTGATTGAAAAGTTTCTGCAGTCGGTCATAATTGACTTTTGCATCATCAAAGGCAATTTTGGCCCGTTCAAGCCTGCCTTCAGCATTATTCAGGTTGATGAGATCAGGAATAATCCTTACCCTGGCAATGATGTCTCCCTGCTTTACTTCCTGGCCTGCAACCACAAAAACCTCCTCCACTATCCCCGATACCTGGGGTTTGATCTCAATTTCCTTACGGGGAATGATGGAACCCGTTGCGACCGTTTTCTTGATAATATTGGTCCTGAAAGGTGTCTCCGTCTTAAAAATAACCGGCTTTTGCCTGGATTTATTAT
>JAPLDE010000263.1:2288-15389 GCA_026391855.1 Bacteroidota bacterium
ACAAGCCCGGCAATTTTCAGTCCTTTTTTCATAGTTCAGTATTAAGTTCTTAAGTTTCATAACGAAGTGCATCGATGGGTTTCACGGTAACGGCTCTCCTGGCGGGGATAAGCCCGGCCAGCATGCCGGCTATGACCAGTATCGAAAGGGCGGTCATGGCTACCCGGAAATCAACACCGGGATGAAGGAACATATCGGAGGCTGATCCCGATGATTCCATGAGATAGTTCAACCCTTCAAGCAATCCAACTCCCGCAACCAGGCCAAGGTACCCGGCCAGTATGGTAAGTACTACGGACTCGGTCATGATCTGGCCGATGATCTTTACCGGTGTAGCACCCAGTGCCCTCTGTATGCCGATTTCCTTCGTCCTTTCCTTTACAACCACCAGCATAATATTGCTTACTCCGATAACTCCGGCAAGCAATGTCCCGGTCCCGACTATCCATACGAGTAAACGGATCCCGAAAAACAATCCCGTCATTTTCCGGAATTCCTTCTCCAGGTTGAAATGTCCGATGGCACCATCATCCGATGGTGCAACGGAATGTCTTCTCTTTAACAGATCAATGGCCTTGTCCTCAGCAACAGTCACCGAGATGTTGTCCTGGGAGGTAATGGCAAAAACACCGACTACTCCGCCATAATTATATGTCCGCTGCAAAGTGGTAAATGGCATGAAGATGTTTTTATTCTCGTCGTTGGCCTGTTCTCCCGTGCGTTTCGATCTGAACAACCCGACCACCTGGAAATAAACCCCGTTGATCTGCAGATACTGTCCCAGCGGTTCCTCCTCTTTGCCAAACATGGCATCCTGAACACCCGTTCCTATCACAACGACCTTTCTTACCTGTTCTATATCCATTTCATTAATGAACCTTCCTTTCAACATATTAAGCGGGTCAATCCTGTTCAGGTCAGGGTACTCTCCATTGATGTTGAAAAGCCCTGTTTTCAAACCCCTCATGACGTTATTTCCTTCCCCGAAGTTACCTCCCCTGAGCCTGGGAGCCAGGTATTTGATCTCCGGGATCTCTGTTCGCAGCGCCTTCACATCTTCGTTACGGTAATTGAACCGCCTGCCCCTGGGAAATCCTTTATAAGGGACGGTGGTCTGTTGTGCCCAGATAAACACACTGTTGGTGGCCATGTCCCCGAAATTCTGTGTCGTTCCGTTCTGTAAACCTGTTCCGGCTCCCAGCATGATCATGAGCATGAAGATCCCCCAGAAAACCCCGAAAGCCGTCAGAAAGGTCCTGAGGCGGTTCTTCTTCAGCACATAATAAATTTCCTGCCAGCGATCAAAATCAAACATATCGTATTCTTAATTATTAATCTTATAATTTATACCATGCACTGCTGCCGACTGTTGACTGCCGATTGCCGACTGCCAACTGCCGACTGCCGACTGCCGATTGTTGCACGGACGCCTTCCGTAACTACTGAATTACTCATCCCTCAGCGCCTCAACCGGTCTCACTTTTGCTGCTTTTCTTGCCGGAACAAATCCTGCAATCGTTCCTGCTATTATTAATAAAATGGTGGCTCCCAATGCAATAGAAAAATCAGCTTCAGGGTTCCTGAAAAATTCGGACGGTGGTATATTCTGTCTGACAAGTTCTAATACGCCTACACCCAAAACCAGGCCGATATATCCCGAAAACGCGGTAATCAGTATTGCTTCCTGAAGAATGAGACTGACAATGGAAAAGGGAGTGGCACCCAGGGCTTTCCTCACCCCGATCTCTTTTGTCCTTTCCTTGACCACTATCATCATAATATTGCTCACCCCGACCACACCTGCGATAATGGTTCCTATCCCGATAATCCATATAAAAAGCCTTATCCCGGCAAATAAAGCAGTGAACTTTTTTACATCTTCGCTCTTATTCCACACATTAATTGCCTGGTTATCATTCACATCGAAGGTATGTCGCCCGGCAAGGATGACCTTGGTGCTCTGGACCATCTGGTCTGCTTCCGGGGGAGAAGCCTCCCCGGTTGTAAAGGAGATCTGGTTGATCACATTTTCTCCGCTGAAAATCCGCTGGGCAGAAGAAATAGGGATATACACCCTTTTCTGTTCATCATCATTCCGGCTGTAATCGCGGAACACACCTACCACTTTAAATAATACCCCGCTGATATTGATATATTTACCTACTGCCATGGTGTCTGTTCCCTTGAACAGGCTCGATTTCACCTTTTCCCCTATTACCGCCACCTTGCGGAACTCACTGATATCGATATTGTTCAGAAACCGGCCATCCACTATGTCTATCGTCTTTATATACCCATAATCCGGATGGCAGGGCGAGAGGAAAAACGAGCCGTATTCCTGCTTATAGGAAATGAGTTGCATACCCAGCCAGATCCGGGCTGAAATATGATCAAATCCTTTTACCGCCTTTTTCACAAAGGTATAATCCTCATTGTTCAGCTCAATCCTACGGCCGATTTTCAATCCTTTGAAATTCATGCTTGTCATCCCGCTGCTGATCCAGACCCCGTTGGTGGCGCCTCCTTTGAACTCTTCCTGCACCCCGTTTTCCAGGCCATTGCCTGCTCCCAGCAAAATGATCAGCATGAAGATCCCCCAGGCAACGCTAAACCCGGTAAGAAAAGTACGTAACTTGTTCTTACGGATGGTGTTATATATTTCCTGCCACTTATCTATTTCAAACATGGCTGTAGTGTCTTCAGTTCGTTCTTAGTTCTGAATGATCTCAGTGATCATTCCATCGGATATGCGGATCGTCCGCCCTGTACGGGTAGCGATATCATGCTCATGGGTGACGATAACGATGGTGATCCCCGTTTGATTGATCTCCTGAAGGAGGTCCATCATCTCAAGGGATGTCACCGAATCCAGTGCCCCTGTGGGTTCATCAGCCAGTATGACCTTGGGTTTGCCGATCAGTGCACGGGCAATAGCCACCCTTTGCTTCTGCCCGCCGGATAACTCATTGGGCAGATGGTGTGCCCATTCTTTCAACCCCAGGCGGTCAAGGTACTCCAGGGCGACCTTGTTCCTTGTCTTACGCGGAACGTCCTGGTAATACAAAGGTAATGCCACGTTCTCCAGGGCATTTTTAAAAGAGATCAGGTTGAACGACTGGAATACAAAGCCAAGCATCTTGTTTCTCAGGTGAGCCGCCTTCCGCTCACTGAGCTTACCGATCCTTACGGTATCGAGCGAATATTCACCGGCATCGAAATTATCAAGCAGTCCTAAAATGTTCAGCAGGGTAGATTTGCCAGAACCCGATGCCCCCATGATCGAGATCATCTCCCCGGCTTCAACCGTCAGATCAATTCCCTTTAATACATGAAGGCTTCCCTGCCCCATCGCATACGATTTATGTATATTCTTTATCTTTATCATGATTTGATAATCTGAAGACCTGATTCATAAATTACCGGAAGAAGCGCTGTAATTTTCATCAAAAGTAAAGAACCTGCACATACCCACAAAAAAACTCTACGAACCGACACTTATTGTCGGTTAACTTAAATTATTTATGAAGCGGAAATAGATACCAAACCAAAGGAGATCCCGGAAAATTGAAGAAAGAAGTTTAAGAGAAATTACGTTAAAGAAGCCGAAATAATTGATAATCAGCCTATTGAATAAAAGAGATCTGAAGGGTTTGTTCCTCCAGGATATTGAGGCTTTCAAGGATTTCTTCCCGCTTGCCGGAAAACCATTTCAGCTCAGGCGTAAAAAGGTTCCTGTAATACTTTATCCCTTCCAGGATGTTGTCCCTGAAATGCTGGAGATAATCCAACGCCTGGCCTTGCAGCGGAGGGGGTGATTCCACCACTTTTTCAAGAAGATACAGATAATTCAGTTCCAGTTCCTTAACAAATAAATGCGGCCTGTCCTTCTTTACAGGAAGTTCTTTTCTACCATAGATATGATCCACCATCTCCTTTAACGTGGCGATGGTAGAAAAATAAGCCATATTGGGTCCCGGACAGATTGAAACACCTCTTCCTTCCTCCTTTGTATCCAGGTTGTTGATGATCAGGGCTGATGTTCCGAGACCCACACAAATGCAGGCCCGGTCAACAATTTTATCAAACTCCTTCTCGTATGATTTTTCATCCAGGTCCTTTTCCTTCAGCGACCGTATCTTAATACGCTGGTATTCAATGGACGCCGGGCACATCCCCTTCTCTGAATATTCCAGACTTAAACAGGCATACCGTTTAGTACAGGGGCTGCCGGGCCGGCCTTTCAATATATTGTCCTCTTTTTCAACATCTTTAGAGCTGTTTCTCAGGTTGTTGAAAGGAATCCCCAGGGGTGAAATATTGCTCAGGTAAAGATCTGCCTCTGCAGCCAGTCTCAGCTGTTCACGGGTCGGATCATCCACATTGGTAACCTCGGGGACCAGCAGGAAGGGAGTTCCCCATCCGATGGAGTCCAGGTCGTAATGTTCCAGTAAAAATTCGTGCTCCTCATTTGTTCCTACCCCACCCTGTGCTGTGAATAATACGGGTAAAGGCTTTTCAGGAACGGGTCTCCCCTTACGCAGAAGGCTGGTAACCAGTACCTCATGGGTATCCCTGATCAACACTTCCCTCTTTTCCTTGAACTCCTGCAGGATCGGACCCATCAGGTACCCCTGGGTGGAAAAAGCATGTCCCCCGCAATTCAACCCTGATTCAACCCTGTACTCCGAAATCCATATCCCCTTCTTTGCCAGCATTTTGCCCTGAACGGCAGCCGAGCGGTAATCACTTACTTTTAAGGTGATCTTCTTTTTTAACTGCCCCTGTTCATCCGGTAAAAACTCCTCAAATTGTTCCATGTAGGAATACAAACGCAGATTCATCCCGGCTGATAAAACCAGGGAGGAAGTCAGGGTACTGCGGACAAAACCACGAAGTGCCGCATGAGCATCGTTATACTCAATCGGTTGCTTTTCCGATCCGATAAAGTTCTCTTTATCAACCTTCGTCATGATATTAACATCAATGTTACCGGGTTGAAGATTCTTTTTTAACCAGGCAATCCCTTCATTCAGGTGGTGATTCTGCACAAACTGGTTGAATTTCTCCTTTATCACTGCCGAATCCGGCATCATGTCAAGGTATTTTTCCAGTTCACTTCCCTTTTCATAAACGGAGTTTTTCAATTCCCTGAACTTTGATGTCACCATCTCGTCCAGAAGATTCAGATAATCTGTGATCCTCTTAGCCCGGAAATCCTCCACCTTTTCGGTGATGGCCTGAAAAGGACGTTCCAGCTTTTCACAGTAGAACTCACGCATCTTTTCCATCAGCATGTCGTCAACCAGGGAAACGACGGAAGAAATTCCGTACTGAGCAACCCTGACCGGGGTATCGATAGTGAATCCAATACCCATGACCGGAATATGGAAGGAATGAATGTTGTTTTTGTAATGCATCAGCAATGGTTCTATGCGGAATTCCTCCAAGGAATTTCGCTTTCCTGATGCAAATATACTCCATTTTATTCAAACCTTGCGTTTAAGGCATACTAATATGTTTATGAATCTATAACAAATGCCTTAATACTTGACCAATCTCACCGTTCTTGTCTCCTTTTGGGAAACTATCCGAAGCAGGTATATCCCGGAAGGTTCATCACCCAAAAATATTTCAAAGGATCCGGTTTGAAACTGACGGCTTTGAAGCAGGATCCCTTTTCCGTCAAATACTTCAACCCTCTTCTCCCCCGGATCGGGGTTGTGGTCAGTGATAAGAAATATTCCGTTCCCGGGATTTGGGTAAACCGACAGGGAGGTTTCCGGAAAGGGCTGACAAATCCCGGTTATGATCTCCTCCAGATAGATATCGTCCAGGTAGAGGTTGAACATCAGGGCAGCACTGTAACACTTCCAGCCGATATAATAGTAACCGTCGGAAGGTACGCTGAATAATGTCTGGGATTGCAGCCAGCCCACGTTTACCTGCCCGGGAAGATCAACGATCAGGTTAGTTAAATAAGAGGATGAAGCCCCTGATCCGATATAAACAGCCAGGTTTTCCGGCCAGGCCGGATCTTCGATCTTATACCAGAAGCCCAGCCGATAAGTCCTTCCGGCATAAAGACGCAGGCATTTGGTGATAATCCAGTCGTCGGCGGGTATCCATGAACTGTAACTATACCTTGCGCAGCCCGGGCCATAATGCCCTCCTGACGGGATCACCGACCATGTGTAGTTATCATCATTCACATCCTCAATGACCCATTCGGAATAGTCTTCAAAGGTCTCAAACCCCATGGAATAGGGCAATACCGGTGTAACGTGATTGTAAACACTGAACGAAACCGTGTCATTGTTGTGCAGGGTATCTCCGGCCAGCATGGTATACACCCTGATCTGATAGTTTCCGGCCTGCGAAAGATCGGCCGGTACGGAAAAGGTAAAAGGGAAGACGTTGCCAACAGGTATCGGTCCGTAAACGGTATCGCAAACAGGTGTCCCTCCGTTTACCGTATAACATACCGGGATCTCAGCAAGTACAGATGAACTGTAACTTCTCACTTTCACGGTAACCTCTTCCGACTGCAGATTGCAACCCTCCGCAGGGGAAAGTGCTTCTGTGACACCGGCATCCAGGGCATTGATCTCCATGATGCTTATGTCATCGATCACAAGGTCCAGGCTATTGGGCCCGCTGCTGCAATGCCACCCGAAATAATAACTTCCGGCAGCCGGCACCGTGAACCAGACCGCTGAGGGTTGATATGTATTGTTCGTAATGGAGGAATAACCGTCCAGTAAAGTAGTAAGTGCAGATGGCTCACCGGAATTCCCCATAGAAACCTGAAAATCCTGAGGCCAGAACATTCCCGGAGTAAGATACCAATAACTCAGTTTATATAACTTCGACGATTCCAGACTGATACATTTTGAAATAAGCCAGTCATCTGCCTGTTGGGCCCCGGAAGTCATATAAGCGCACCAGGGACCCGAATGCCCTCCCATTGAACCTGTGTTCCAAGTATTTCCATCCTGGTTGACATCGGTGATGCTCCATCCCGTAAAAAGCTCTCCAGGCTCAAAACCCATGGTATAGTCAGGTTCAGAACACAACACATTCTCGATGGCAAATTTCATGGTGTCGTTGGCGGGAAACCCATCACAGGCCAGATCCGAATAAACCTCAAGGGAATAGATATGTCCGGGCAAAACAGAGAAATCAAAGGGCTGGCCAAACTCAACAATCAATTCTGTGAGCGGAGGAATGGTATCGCTTACGATATCGGTAACAACAGGCTCATTATCAACTTTATAGGCAATCGGAATATTAATATGAGCAATGGTATCATAATTAGCTACCCTTACCCTGATGGGAACCGGCCCGGTAAAAGTTGATGAAACCGGGTTAACAAGTCCTTTGATGGTGATATCACAGGGCTGGACCGGCATGAGGTTAACGATGGCCATGTTGCTTAATGAGTAAACAAAATTCCACATCTGGAAGAACCCGTTGAAAGTACCCGACCAACCCCAGTTAAAATGAAAGAAATCGTTATCATCGTATCCGTCACAAACCCAGGCATGCCCGGTAGGCAGTGGGGGTTGCCCCATTCCTGAATACAGTATGGGCCTTCCGGCATCCAGCTCTTCCTTCAGCCGGTTTATCCATCCCAGGGAATCAAAATTATATTGATAGATTGTCGTGGCATTAAGGGAATACCTGAAATATTGCTTAAAAGGAGTGGCAGCGATACCAGAGGCGGAACTGGTGGAACCATAGGACATATCCGTAGCAATACCGCAATACGACATCAATTCAGCCACTGCAGGGTTGGTAGAGCCCAGACTGTCGTTCATCTGGCTCCAGAGATAAGTGGTTGATCCAAAATCAGCCGACAACGTCCCGTATTGAGGGTGAACATACGCATGGGCTCCGGTTCCCCGTACAGGATAGTTCCAATACTTCATTACCTGGGCCATGGCCGTGGCCACGCATCCGGTAACCACATGGTAACAGGGACCGAAAGAATCAACAGGACAGGATTCATTGTAAAAACAGCCCTGATCCCAAAGGGTCGTGCAGAGCGGATTGACCGATCGACAATGAAACCTCCTGGGCTGAAAGCATCCGGACGGTCATGAGTAATACCAAACAGGTAAGATATTTCTTCATATGATTAAGCTGAATTTTTTAATGAGCAGAGTATTTTATAAGACACAACTTCGCGCCGTGGAGTTTGCCTTTGTCGTATATTTTTAAGAAAAGGTTGATCTGAACTGGCTTCCATTGCTTCCGGCCGGGAGTTTTCTGTCTATTCTATCTTATTGATTAAAAGACACTTATCAAATAAACAACGGCAGCAATATCAGCTTAAGGATTGCGTTTATATGATCACAAAGTTATTTCCTTAAATTTATGGTCAGAAGAAAAGAAACCCTCGTCGCTGTTATCAGCGCTGTCCTCTTTACCCTTTTGTTTCACCGCCAGGCCGTCGGGTTAAACCTGATGATATTTGAGTCCCTGATTTTTGCATGGTTGCTTTTATCAGGCCAGGTGAAACTGACAGGAACATTTCCGGTAATTACCAGTATTGGTTTAGGGCTGACCTCCGCCTTTTCTGTCCTGACCAATTCATCCTACTCCATTTTTGCCAATGGGCTGGCCTTATCTGTCTTTACCGGAATGGCCATTTATCCTGAGGCAAAATCATTGGTCACTTCCGTCGGTATGGCTATCACCAACTTCTTTTATTCCCAGCTGCGGTTTGTGAGCGAACTCGCGGGCAGAGAGATGGTATTAAAAAGAACAACGGCCTTCTTCCGGAGATCAGGGATATTTGTGCTGCCCCTACTGATCATTTTGTTCTTTATCATCATTTACAGGGCATCCAACCCTGTTTTCGACAACCTGATCCGGCATATCCTGTCCTTCATCGACCGGTATATCAATCTTTTCCTTTCCCGATTTGATCTTTCCTTTATTTATACTTTCATTACAGGACTCATTATCAGTAATTTCCTGCTGTTACGGAAAACCAGCCAGGGTATAACTGACTGGGATTCTTCCTCCTCTGACATGCTAAACCGGGTAAGACGGGCGAAAACAAGTGCTTTCCGGACCAATTCCCTGAAAAATGAATACAAGGCTGCCCTTTTCCTGTTATTCTTTTTAAATGCTATATTGCTTATTTTGAATATAATAGATATAAACTGGGTTTGGTTTAATTTTGAGTGGGAAGGACAATACCTGAAGCAGTTTGTGCATGAAGGGACCTACCTGCTGATCCTTTCCATTCTCATCTCCATTGTCATCGTGCTGTATTATTTCAGGAGGAATCTTAATTTTTACTCCCGGAATGCTTGGCTGAAATACCTTAGTTACACATGGCTGGCTCAAAACGGGATCCTGGCCATTTCCGTTGCCATCCGGAACTTCTGGTATATCCGGTACTTCGCCCTGGCCTACGGACGGATCGGGGTTATTCTCTTCCTGATACTGACCTTATACGGGTTATATACTGTGGTTGTGAAAGTCCGGAACAGGAAATCCGCTTTTTACCTGTTCAGTTGCAATGCTTATGCCTTTTACATCGTATTGATCATCAGCTCATTAATAAACTGGGACAGCTTCATTGCCAGGTATAACTTCCGTCATGCCGACAGGGCTTTCCTGCACCTGGATTACCTGTCCACCCTATCGGACAAGGCGCTGCCTTACCTCGACAAACCCCTGAACGAACTGATGCGGATTGATTCGGTCCAGAAGAAAAAGTTCCCTTTTGAATACAAGTTCATTTCCCCTCAGGAATACCATCAGATCATCGAAAAGCGTAAAGTTCGGTTTATTCGGAAATGGGAATCGGAAAGCTTCTTATCCTGGAATTTGCCTGATTACCAGGCCTATAAGAAACTGCAACGGATTCAGTGACCCATTGTAAAGCATGCATTACCAAAGGGCTGAAACCAGTCCGGACTTTCTGTCAGATCTTAATGAACTTTCCGCTGGTAACAGATCCTGTTGTGATCACCCTGTAGATATACTGTCCGGCAGGAAGGTCGGAAATATCTGCTTTCAGTATCGGTTGTCCTGCCTGGTTCAGCCTGATCGAATACATCAGTTTCCCCTCCATAGAGCAGATCTCGATGGTCACCATCTCCTGAAAGGGTTGATTTATCCGGAGGACATCACTTACAGGATTGGGGAATACCCTGTTTGTTGCAGGATCAGTATTATTTATGCCAACGGGTCCGTAGGCCAGTTGCACCTGATCGATCCACAAGGCACTGCCTAAGGAGGGTGAACCGTAATCATCCACAACATTCCCGGCGGCAAAGGCAATGGTGACGGTATCAGCCCATGGAAACGCCGCATAGGAAAAAGGAACTTCAACATAGGTCCAGACTCCCTGGGCAGGCAATTTGATCAGAACGGAATCCAGCAGGATGGTTACCCCGTTAACCTGGTCATTCCTCCACAACATTCCCATGGCAAAGGCGGTATCAATTCCGGCCGGGCTATATTTGTAATGGAAGGAAAAATTCTCGGGATTCTGGCTGACAGGAGATCCCCCGGCCGGGCCGGCACCGGCTATGTTTCCGTTAGTAGCAAACGACATGGTATCCTCCCCTATCGAGATCTGGTTGATGAGTTTAAGGGAGTACAATCCGTCCACATGATCAGTTGATTTTTCCGCCGACACTCCTGACCCTGTCATGGTAAACGGGTTGGAAGTAACCCAGAAATCAGGCTCCTCCGAACCGATGTTGAGCCAGTTTTCGAAGCTGCTGTTGGGAAGCTGGGTGACTCCGCCGGTCAGCTGAAGGTTATCGAGGTAAGCAACGCTCCCCGGGCTGGGAAAAAGGTCGGGAGAGGAACAAAACATAATGAAAGCCGCCGAATCGGGTATCATCTCAGGAACCCAGCCTATTTCAAGCGCAACGGTGGTATAAACCGGCTGGCTCCCATAAAAAGTATATGTCGCGATACCGATGGGCAGTCCCATGAATTTGAAGAAGATCATAAGAACCCCCGTGTCGAAGTCCATCATGTCATACTTGAGGCAGAATTTAAGTGAATCAGGATGATCCGTATACGGAATACCCCCCTGTATCCCGTCTGGTCCCGGATTACCCAGAAATACTCCTCCGGGGATATTATCAGCTCCGTTACCCATGGTTTCCATTTTTAAGGCATAGTTTCCGTCACAGGCATCAGTGGTTTTTGTTACCACTGGAGTCCCGATCGTAAGAAACGCCTGGAAATTGGTCGTCTGGTAACCCGCCGGCTCTTCAAAAAAGCTCACACTGGTCCAGTTCTCAAAACTATTGTTGGGAACCTGCTGAGCAGGTGACTCAACGCTTATAAAAAGCAGCAACAATGAAAAAAAGGTAATTGTCTTCATAATCTGTTGGTTTTCAATTCAACTCCTAAATTAATCATTTTGCAGGGTTTTATCAAATAAAGAAGAAAAATCAAAACCTGACATAGCACCGCAATACAACTGATCATTGAAAAAGTTATTAACGGCTGATTATATCCGGATAGAAATAAAAAGATTCTTCCCATATTTGTTCTCAGTATCACACAAGGAAAATTAAGAGGGACCGGATGAAATTCCCATGAGTTTGCAGTCGCCAACAGAGATGATAATAACCACATGGGTATTCCATCTGGCCATTAAAATCAAAATTATTAACAGATGAATAAATTCCAGAAAGAATATATTTTCAGGATCAACAGAGTGATCGATTATATTGAAAATCACCTGGATGAGGAGCTGTCCCTGATAAAATTATCGGATATAGCCAACTTTTCTCCTTTTCACTTCCACCGGATCTTTTCTGCCTTTATGGGAGAAACGCTGAATGATTTCATCAAGCGGGTCCGCATTGAAAAAGCAGCCATATTATTGATAAACGAGCCCGAAAAACCCATCCTGGAAATAGCCGAATATTGCGGATATAACAGTTTCTCAGTGTTTTGCAGGAATTTTAAAGATCGTTTTAAGGTCAGTGCAACGGCTTTTCGCCTGGAGGATGATAAAAACAGCAAGAATCGTCAAACAGACAGCAAAACGGGTCAATCGTCTTTAATCTCCAACGACTATGTTTGTGACATTAATTCACAACAAAAATGGAGGTTAACAATGAAAAAAAACATTGAAATTATTGACATGCCGGAGATGAATGTGATCTATTGCAGGCATATAGGCCAGTTCGACAAGATCGGACAGGCTTATGAAAAACTTTTCAGGTGGGCAGCACCCAGGGGATTGTTGCAATTTCCCGAGACAAAAGCCCTTACCTATTATCATGATGATCCTAAAGTTACCCGGATGGAAAAGATCAGGCAGAGTGCCTGTTTGACCATCAATAAGGATGTAAAGACAGAAGGTGAGATCGGAAAGATGCAGATACCAGGTGGAAAGTATTTTGTCGGACATTTTGAGATCAGTCAGCATGAATTCAAGTCGGCCTGGGATTCCGTCTGCATCTGGTTATCGGAAAGTGGTTATCAGCCTGCCGATGCCTGTCCTTATGAGATCTATCATAACAACCATGAAGAACATCCTGAAAAGAAATTCATTGTGGATATCTGCCTGCCTGTGAAGGCCTTGTAGTAAAACCATTATTCGTTCAAATCAAAATGTCCCCCGGAACTGTTTATTACAAAGAAGAAATAACAGTTTGATGAGTGTTTCAGAATTAAAACTTTATAAACAGGCTTACTCGTTAAGCCTGTTTACCATTTTCTATAATATCATTGAAGGCATCCTCTCCATGGTGTTGGGTTATGAAGACGAAACGCTGACCTTATTTGG
The DNA here is from genome assembly GCA_026391855.1 of Bacteroidota bacterium. Lineage (GTDB taxonomy): Bacteria > Bacteroidota > Bacteroidia > Bacteroidales > CAIXZF01 > JAKLIX01. The sequence continues at coordinate 15,070 of JAPLDE010000263.1, forward strand.
CTTTGGTGCCGACAGTTTTATCGAAGTGATCTCCGGTGCAGGCATCGCGATGATGATCATTCGTATCCGCCTGAACCCGTCTAGTCCAAAATCACACGTTGAAAAAAGAGCGTTGCAGGTGACCGGTACAGCCTTTTACCTGCTGGCGGCCGGACTGCTGGCGGGAGTTATTGTTAACATCATCCATCACCATAAACCGGTAACAACACTGTGGGGTATCCTGATTTCCCTTGTTTCCATTGCCGTCATGCTCTGGCTGATGATCGCCAAGAAAAAGATTGGCAGGCAGTTAGGCTCCGAACCCATCATCGCCGACAGCC
>JAPLDE010000252.1 GCA_026391855.1 Bacteroidota bacterium
GGGGTAAAAATAATCTGGTTTTGTCGTCGTATCTTCATCTGGGCAATCTATACTAAAAGACCAATATTCAGATGTTATAACAATTTGTGATCCATTTGTAACGTCAACTTTCCATGCATATTCCTTGCATGGTTCAAGGGGTATGGCTGTAATTGGATAAAGTAAAGAATTTTCATCTAGTGCTAAAGAAAACAGCATCTGATTATTTAAGATGGCTTCCTCAGCGGTTTGATTACTGTCCTTTTCTGAAAGAGTTATTGAATATGAGTATCCTGCGTCAAGAACCCCAGTATAAATCCATGTCAAAAACGGATTACTTGTTTGGATATATGACTCATCAAAAGGGCTAATTAAATGCAATGTATTTTGAAACGGAATAAAATGATCAATACATTGCATTTTTTCCTGAGGTTCTGCCAACTCCTTAAAAGTGTAACAAACGTGATATGACCCGCTCATAAATTTTCCATGTGTGAGATAATAATTATAAAACTGGCTATCGTGAAAAACTTGATTAGCAAGAATCTCATCATGTTGAGGGTCATTTAAAATAACCTCGTTTGAAGAAAGGGATATTGACTGTGTTCCCATGGACAAGACTAAACTTGATGGAGTGTACTCGTTATAATAATAAACCTCAATATTTACTAAGAAATCATGAGAGGCATTGTCCTGAAAAACAAGGTAAACCGCAAGCAGATCATCACTAACAAGATTGTTTCCACCAAGTGATGGTGTGATGATTTGATAATTCATGGTAAAACAATTCAGCGCCAGTAACACCATGAAACAGAAAGTGGTAATTATTTTCATTTTCTTTCTATTATATATTAATAAAGATTGATGACATTGCCTGAAATTTCGGTAATTGCTGGTCATATACAATCCTTGACTGGTTAATGTACTGGATTGATAACGTGACAGATATTCTCTTGAGCAAGATTAACCTGATACTAGACTTGTACCCCAGATTACTGCCAATATCATTTTGCTTATTATAAACGACTCCAACTTCTAATGAACCGAATTTGGGTTTATAAAGAAATGAAATGGTGTAAGTTTGTTGTCCAAGGGACTTTAATTCCTTATCATTCATTGGAGTAAAACTCAGATTTGTTGATATCCCGAATTTTTCAATCGTAAATTGATCAGATACAACAACTTGCATGAAGTTTTTCAAGTAGCTTTTGGAAAAGTTATTTAGCTGGTAAAAACAATTAATCATAATATTATTTGTCACAACCCCTTTTACATTTTCATATCCAGTTTGCAAACTAACAACATGGCTGTAATCTCTCTTGTTGTCAGTACCAAGTGAATAAAGACTACCAACTTCTCGATGGAAAAAAGGATAGTAATCTATGAAGATATATGGCTTTCTGGGAAATTTAATTTTGGTGGATAAACCGTATCTTGTGTTAACCTGATAGATAAAGTAATTCTCTTGCTTCTCTGGTTCAATTTCGCGTTGATAAAAGACTGACAGTGATATCTTTTTGTTCATGTATTGCTTTTCCAGTTTCAACTGGTAATTACTCAAGTCATTATAATACTGTGGAATAGCCATCGATAAATAATTGCTACCGAAATGATTAATATTCGCCAGCGCTTCAAAATTTTTCGATAATGCTGAATATTTTATTTCCACGTTTTCAGCAAACCCAATGATGGAACCTTCCTTTACTTTCCCTTTTACAAAGGGGATCAATAATATTTCAGAACTACGTACTTTCCTCGACTGGCTATTTTGATCAGGGATGTACAAGGAATTATTTAAAGTGAAATGAATCTTCAGATTTTGCTCAAATAATTGTAATGCATAATCCAGTCCAAAGTGATAGTTCTCCTGAAGTTTAAAAATACTCAATTTTTCAACCTTTTTATCGTTAGAATTATTAGCATAATCCTTGATAACAACATAATGAAAATGCAGATGACTACCATCTTTGCTCCCAATCCCGAGGATTCCACAATATAACATTCTATTAAACGGGGACGAGGATAAAGGATGGTTGTATAAATCATATGAACGGTTGATCCTCCCTATTGTGATTTGCTTGAAAATATTATTTTCATCTAGATGTGACACTTCAATTCCATCTAATTGTATACCCTGAACACATGATTTGTTAATTCTCGGGCATAGTGTCCCCAAGTTAAAAGATTCTACTCCATCAATAAATGAATTATTTTGACTTAACTCAGGATATACTTCCTCAATTTTGCCATAAGATTGATTATCGAGTAATTGCTCTATTTTTTGGTTTTCTATCCCCTTAAGCTTTTTGTATTTATTTTCAAGTTTTTCATATGAGTCAATTTTTTTCTTTAATACTAGCTCCTTATTCTCAAGACTGTCCCTAACTCGATGGGAATTAATGAGCTTTCTTATCATTTCAATGCTATCTGGGGGTAACTTGACACAACTATCTTTTAAATCATTGATATCATTAACATTATATCGCTTTGTAAAATAATCTTCTTTCGACTTTTGACTTTTATTAAGGGTATCGCTAAGTTTTTTCCTTATAATGTTATATTCCATTAAATCTTTTTCCTGATTCCCAGGGTTGAAATCACCAACATAGGATCGAAGCTTATTCACATTGGGATATTTTTCGTTAATCAGAATCTCCTTTACTGGTGCAAGAGATTTCAGTTTGGAACTATCATTATATTGGCTTGATTTAGATTTAAGGTTTCTAATAAACTTATCTTTCTTCCGTTTTTGAAGCTCCTTTACATTAAGAGAAAATTGTATTTTCTTTAAAACTCGTTGGATGGGAACTGTTGAATTGGAAACTGTTGTTCCTACATTGAATGGCAACCCTCCAATTTCTGAATTCAGGTAAACACCGAATGACCATTGTAGCTTATCATTATCTGGACACCCATAAAAAGGCATGTCTGAATATCTCATGCTTGAACCTACGGTTATTGAAGTTTTAAGTTTTCGTTTTTCCTGCACAGCAAGTGGGTTAGTATTAATGATTCTAACCCCAGGTTCAATATGTTCAGCCAACATTCCATGGTCTCTAATGCTTATTACCTTTATAATATAGCAATAAGTTCCATCAGGTAGCTGAAAGATTTGCTTTTCTTCACCCTTAAAAATGGTAAGGGGTTGAATATTTGAGATATTCAAAATATTTAAACCCGGCCTTAAAGTAAACGATTTGGAAATTGCATTAAATATCGAGGTGCCTTTATTATCCTTAATTGAAAATTCGATTGCTATATCTTGAATTTCTCCAACATGTCTGATAGCAAAATCGATTAGTCTGAGATTTCCCTGATCAGACAATACGGTTTTATTGTATTGAATAATAGTTTGCCCCTGTGTAAAATTGTTGACAGTAATCAATAAATTGAAAATCATGGATAAATAAAAAATAAGGATTATATATTTACATATACTCATAGAATCCGCTTTCAAATTAACACATATTTATTCAAGACATGTAATACATGCTAGAATTCTCTCCAGATAGATACATACCATTCTTTTTTATGTACCCACAATGAATGTTGCTATCTCTGAAGTAAATTAACCAGAACGAGATAACTATTAATTACACAAAAGCTAAAATATCCCCTAAAAATTGAAAATATTTTTTCTACATACATGATAAAATTTTAAAATAGTATCTAATACCCTTAAATTATAAGTGGTTCAACAAACAAAGCATATGCAATAAACATCAACCCATATTTGAACAAACTATAAGCCCATCGGCCGTGTTTTTTGATTTTAATCGGGAGTCCACTAATGTACACTAAGATTTTGAAAATAAGATCTGTGTTAATAAATATTGAATTATTGCTTTATTATTAAATAATCACCTATCTAACTTACTTCTTACTAATTCAATTGATTGATTTAATGACATTTAAGTTAAATTGTTTGGCGATGACTTCTTATTTCCAATAATAAGATAAGTGGTCAGAAGTGTATACTTTCCTGTTGGGGCACCTGATTCTGTGCCGAAAGTTGATAGTTTGCCAGGCAATGCAAATTTTTCGCAGTCATTACCGGGAGGAAGAAATTCTCTCTTCTTTTCGGGAGCCAACAATCCGGAAATTTGTTCTTTGGCAAATAAGTGATTGCACATTTCAATGATTCATTTATGTCCAGAATGATTATCTCCGATGTTAAAGACAGAAGGTCGGCAGAAAACAGCCGGATTTGTCATTAGAATATGTAAATCACTATAAATGTGAATGTTGTAAATTTTTAGTTTAAATTAACTTTTTCTGATATTTAGTTACTTTTAAAGGAAATTTGGGTTGCATCACCTAAAAAGGCCCCTAATTTTATGGCTGCTTCAGTTGTTTGATTCTTTACCGGTTTACCCTGTGGTTGCAGATAATTGATCTCAATCATTCTGTTTTTATTCTTTCCTGAACATTTCCATAAGCCTGACACTTGTCCGTTTATCACTATTGCAGGGCGAAAAATCCCATTGTCTGAAATTATCTTTTTATTATCGGTCATGGTCAGAGAAGCGCTTCTGTCTTTATAACTGATAAGAAACTCGTCAAAAGCAGGCAACAGATGAATGGTTGTTTTCCTGTGGTTTACGCCGGGTGATAGAGCTGCGAACCAATATTTCTTTGAGTCGATGGTTTCAGAAACAAAGTAAGCTTTAACAAATTCCAATGCCATTCCGGCATCCTTTACTGACAATCCTGACCACCAGGCAAAATCAGGAATTGTGGCAGGACCATGGCTTGAAAAGTAACGTTTTGCTAATTCAGCCAATGATTCATCTCTTGTATACACTTTCCTTAACGGGACTCTTTCCCTGAGCAGTGCATAGGTCTGTTTTTTATCTTTTACAGGACCGCTGCAGATTAATCCGTTTAATTCGGCATATAGTAATAAGTGATACAATCTGTTACCGTCTGTAACGATGTCAGCCTTTGCAAATTCTTTCGATAATTCTTCACCGGTAAGGCAAACTCCTTTTGACATCGCTTTCCCGATAATCATGGCAGTTTTATCATGAACAGCATCAGTCAGTTCTAACTCTTTATGTCTTGATCTCAGTAAAGATTTCACCTTTGGCGCTGTCAGTTCAAGCAACCAGTATATATCGTCAGCTGAAACAAAATGCCATGTCGGGCGCATTACATGCGTTCTGAGTATCTCGCCCCTATTCAAAGCATTTTCAATGGCATCTTCTGTTGAATGTATAAGCCGAATCCCGACAGCCCACTTCGCCATTGAATAATCCTGTGCCTGCATAGCACCCATCCATCTGACAACCTCATTGGGTGAACCGAATTCGGTGTTTTCAATTCTTTGGTTAAGCAAGCGGATATTTGATATTTCTATTACATTCATTTTGGGTCAGGACGTTTTCTTTGGGCTACACATGACTTAGGCGCTAAGACCGGCTGTAATTCTAAGGATCAATTTTAGCGGAGCAAAGGAGAAAGCTGCCTTCCCCCATTACTGAATAATAATTTTCCGGGTCAATTGTCCGGTTTTGCATTGAATATCAATGAGGTAGACTCCCGGCTTTAACCCATTCAGGTTAAGCTTTTCTATATTGGTTTGCTGATGTTTCCTGGTTTCATTTATAATGAGCTGGCCTGCCGGTGAGAACAGTTTTATTTCCATTTCACCGGGTGAAGGTGATTCAATGAAAAGGCTGCCGGTTACCGGGTTTGGGTAGATGTGAAGCGGGTTTGTGGTGGTCAGGGTTCCGGGAGCGGAGGATCCTGTGGCGAAGTGGTAGATCCCGGTAAAGAGCCCCCGGCCATGGGAGGCGGCACAGACTTTTTTATCACTGTTTCTGATCTGCAGCATATCAACCCTGACATTGGCCAGCCCTTCGTTCACCGGGGTCCAGAAAACAGCGGACTGGTTGAGATTAGTGGAAGACCATACACCTATTTCAGTAGCAATCAGGGCCTGTGTGCTGCCCTGAGGGTGGAAGATGGCCCAGCGGACGGGGATATCGGGAAGATTGCCTTCAATATTTGTCCAGTTCTGGCCGCCGTTATCGGTGAGCCACACAGAAGCAACCCCATAATTGGAGAAGGTTACCATCAGGGTGTCATCCGAATGTCCCACAGCCACACTGGAGATGGCTCCCATCGGGAAGTCGGGGCTTCCGATCTCGGTCACAACGGGGGTATTCTGCGAATTGGTCATTTTAAAAAGCCTGCCGGATAGGGTACCGGCAAACACCACTACATTGGAAAGGTCGCTGTTGGGAGAAACCTTAATATGAGTAAAAGGCACAGTGGATCCGAGTGTAAGAAACTCCCCGATAGGGGCATCATCTACATCTTTGATCCGAAGAACCTGGTCGGCAAGGTTTCCGAATAAATCGCCGGCATTGGCATACAAGGTGTTGTGTTTTGAATCGTAATCGGCCGGGTTGATGAAGTAGCCGCTGCTGTAGTCGCTGATATAATTGAGCATGCTTCCGCCGTTGTATACCGAATATACATTATAATATATGGAGCTGATCATCAGGTTAGGATCTTCATTGTCAAAGAAGCAGTAGGCGCCGTCGCCCCCGCCGACCAGGTCGCTGATGACCAACGGGTTGCCTGTATACCAAAGCGTTCCGTTATCCTGGAGGCCGCCCATCAGATGATTGGAGGCTGGCAGCGGCTGGATGGCACAGGTATAGAACTGGAGGGTTGAGAGGTTTTTGGATCTTTCGGAGAATGTAATAAACGGGTTTGTAGCATTATTGGTATAAAACACCCCTCCATCCGTACTGAAGATGATCTCACTTGAAGAGCCGGGCCGGTAGACGATGGAATGCTGGTCGCCATGCACATATTCAGTGCCGCCTCCCTGGTACATCAGGGCCCAGTCGGTTCTTTTGTTCCAGGTCATGCCCCCGTCGGTACTCTGGTTCAGGTCGAGCCCGCCTACCCACAGGGTGGTTGGTGTGACGGGATCAACGGCTATATCCAGGGCATGCCAGGCTATGGTGGCCCAGGTCATTCCATTATAGTCAGGAGGGATATTCATGGATGACCAGGAGCTGCCCTGGTTGGTTGATTTGATGATATACATTCCATAATAAACCGGCCATCCATTGTTGAACCCGGCGGCAATGACCGCGTACACGATATTTGGGTCGGAAGGCGCGCAGGCGATCATGACCATGCCAGGGAGGTAGTAGTTCGGATCGGCCTCAATCTGGGTACGGTATGTTTCGTTAATGGTCCAGCTGCCCGCCGTACCCAGGTCGGAGTATAAGAGGGTGGCTCCTCCCTTACCGTCAATATTCCTGAAAGTACCGATGAAGATCCTGCCGTTGCTGTTCATCTCTATATCAGAGACTGCATATGGAACGGTTTCGTTGGTAATATTTGGTAACACCTGGGTCCAGGAGGTTCCCCCGTCGGAAGAGCGGTAAAGTCCGTCGGAAGGCTGGCTCAGGTGTGAAGCGCCCATATATATCCCTGAGACGACCCCGGCATAGATGACACTGGTGCCGTTCTCGTTGCGGACCAGGATGTCGTTCACATAAGCAAATCCTTCGGTAGAAGGCATGAGCGTCCAGGTTTGCCCGGCATCGGCAGATTTAAAGATCCCCACACCTTTCCCGGATGATTCGCGGTAGGTGATCACAGAGGTCTGTGCTTCACCGGTACCTACATACATAACCTGGTTGTTGTTTGGGTCGAAGGCGATGCTACTGACTGAGAGGTTACTCCAGAAGTCATTAATCCCAACCCAGGACGAGGCAGAATTTGTGATGTCGTTGTTATACCAAAGACCCCCTGTGACGCTGCCTGCCCAGACTTTTTTATGGGCAGGGTCCCAGGGATCCCATTTTAATGCCCTGATCCGCCCACCCGAATTGGAAGGGATGTTGGTCCACTGGATAACGGGATCGGTATCGGCCTTTCTCATTGACAATAATGCCTTAGTGGCTTTATAGGCAGTCCATCTCCTTTCGGACGGGACATTGCCGGTTGCCGGGTCCATCGTCAGGTAAAAGTCGGTGAAAGAAGCCATCTCCGGTGAATCATTCTCCTCTTCCTTGTTCTTTTTTTCAGGTTTTCCCTTCTTCTCTTTTTTCAATCTTGTCTCCAGTCCTGAGGATTTCATTTCTGCCAGCAGAAATCTTTGTTCCGTGATAAAACTTATTGATACCCCATACCGCCAGGATCGAAATACATCCAAGGAGTAAAATAGTCCAACATATCTTTCTGATCATGTGCATTTTATTAATTATTGAATCGTTAAATCTGAGATTTTCTATCTGAACAGGATCAACCCCAGCAACAGACCGATCCCCATCCCGGCTGTACCTGCAATCAATGTTCTCCGGAGGGAAGACCGCTGTTTCAATGCCAGTTTACGGGCAGCTTCATTGAGTTGATTTGAAGCGGCTGCCAATTCTTTTCTGGTATTTTCGAGGTCAAGGTTAACCCGCTCCAGGGAAGCCTGGTTATTTACACCAACCGTATGGACCTCATCGGAAAGTTTAAAATATTTGGCCCGGATTTCCTCAAGATGCTGGTTAGCTGTCTGCAAGGCAGATTCATATTCAGTAATCATCATCTTTTCATCATCTGGTTTCAGAGACATAACGTAATTCCTGGCTTTTTCATATAATTTATACCTGGAAGCATTGATAATGACCACAGTATCGCAGGCGATCTCCACCTTTTCCCCAAAATGAAGGAACATGGGAGGGGAGGCAGCGTGACAGTATGATGCATCAAAGATCCTGGCCGCCTGGGAAAAAGATACGCCCGGCAATAGGGTAATGCCTGCTATCGCGATCAATATCCTGATGAAAAATTTTAAATAGCTGACCATCAATTCATTATTAAAGTTTATTTAATTCTTTCTGAAGGACCCGGAGTTTGTCCTCTTCTTTTTTCAACTGATCTTTCAGTATCTCAATTTTCCGGCGTGAGGACCTGCTGTTTTTCTCATATTCAGAAGAAAGCATTTTTACCTGGGCATCCAATTTCTGTGTCAATTCCAGCGAGCTGTTGATAGTATGTATCACACTATCAATCGTTTTCTGTGACAGTGATAAGTTGCCGGCCAGGGAGTCGAGGCGGTGACTGACCTTTTCGATCTGTTGTATTTCTGTATCGGGTGATCTCCTGAGAAGAAAGAACCCGGTAAATATGTTCAGGAGCAGGAGAAGGAGGAGGGCCCCCCAAAGAAGTCTGTTTTTACTACCTTCTGCCATGTTAAAAAATTGTGAAATAAAGGTAGTACAATTTTTTTTTCAAGATCAATCCATCATTTTCATATCTTTGCAGCCTGAAAAAACCCGGAAATAAACCATGAACAGATTGATTACCAGGTATTTAGACAGACCATTAGCTTTCTTTTCCATTTTATCCCTGCTAGTGTTCGGGGGTTATCCCTTGCATGCCTTTTCAGTTGAGGAAGCCAGCGGATCATCATCGGAAAAGAAGTTCAATGCCGGGGAAATGATCGTGGAGCATGTGATTGACAATCACGAATGGCATATCATGGAGATAGGGGAAACCCCGGTGGTGATCCCCCTGCCTGTGATCCTGTGGTACAACGGTAAGCCGGATGTTTTTCTTTCCTCGGAGTTTCACCATGGAACCACAAGCTATCACGGTTACAAAATTTCCAATGAGAGTCCTCATAAAGGTAAAGTTGTCCGTACTACTGGCGATACCCTTGAAGCTGATCCCAACGCCCCGCTGCCTCTTGACTTTTCGATCACCAAAAACGTATTGGCCCTTTTCATCAGTTGTGGTTTGCTGCTGTTGATCTTTATCAGTATTGCCAATGGGTATAAAAAGCGTAAGGATCAGGCGCCCAAAGGCTTACAATCACTTATTGAACCTGTTATCTTATTTATCCGCGACGATATCGCTATCCCCTCCATCGGAAAAAAGAAATATGAAAAGTACATGCCTTATTTGCTGACGCTTTTCTTTTTCATCTTTTTCAACAACCTGCTCGGGCTGATCCCCTTCTTTCCCGGAGGAGCCAACCTGACCGGCAATATTGCCGTTACGATGGTGATGGCGATATTTACCTTTATTATCACGTCTTTCAGCGGAAATAAAGCCTATTGGACACATCTTGTGAATGCCCCCGGAGTGCCCTGGTGGTTAAAGATCCCAATACCTTTAATGCCTATTGTAGAGTTGATCGGCGTAATTACCAAGCCTTTTGTTCTGATGGTCCGTCTTTTTGCCAATATGCTGGCCGGTCATATCATTATGCTTGGATTTATCAGCCTGATCTTTATTTTCGGCAGTTTAAACATTGCCCTTGGGTATGGTGTTTCCATCGTATCGGTGGCTTTTGCGATTTTCATGAATTTACTGGAATTGCTGGTCGCATTTATCCAGGCTTTTGTATTTACCTTATTATCAGCACTTTACTTCGGAATGGCTACTGAAGAGCATGGTCATGCCGAACATGAGAGTCCTGAAGTTATTTAACCATCATAAAAACCTTAAATCTTAACTATATGTCATTATTAGCAATTTTGTTACAAGCTGCAGCCACCCTGGCTCCTATTGCAAAGATGGGAGCAGGTATTGGAGCTGGTATAGCTGCTATCGGGGCAGGAGTTGGTATTGGTAATATCGGCCGTGGTGCCGTTGAATCCATTGCCCGTCAGCCCGAAGCAGTAGGTGATATCCGTTCCAATATGATCATAGCCGCCGCTCTTATTGAGGGGGTTGCTTTCTTCGCTATTGTTGTTTGTTTGCTTGTTGTTTTCCTCTAGGAACATGGTAAAAGTGGTTACTGACGGCGGTTGGCCGGCGGTGTCCACACAGGGGGTGTATTAATTGTCTTTCCATTGGAAATTCCGGCAGGAAACCCGGAATGTCATTTAGTACACCCTTTTACAGGTTTTTGAATATTGAATAACAGAAAATAGAGAATAATGGAATTAGTAAATCCTGGTATAGGTTTGATCTTTTGGATGACCTTGTCATTCGGGGCGGTATTGTTCCTGTTGGGTAAATTTGCCTGGAAGCCTATTATGAAGGCGCTCAGGGAGAGGGAAGAGAGCATTGACGGGGCCTTGCATGCTGCCGACAAGGCAAGAGAGGAGATGGAAACGCTCAAGTTCAGCAACGAACAGTTGTTGAGAGAGGCAAAGGAGGAACGTGACCTGCTGATGCGGGATGCCCGTAAAGTTAGGGAGACTATACTGGAAGAAGCCAAAGAGAAAGCCAGGGAAGAGGCGAACCGCATTATTGAGGGTGCAAAGGCCAGTATTGAGTACGAAAAGATGGCCGCGATGACTGACCTGAAGAATCAACTGGCACAGCTTTCTATTGAGATTGCCGAGAAGATACTCAAGGAGGAACTGGCTAAGGGCAATAAACAGGAGGAATTCCTGAAAGGGTTGCTGGATAAAGTTAAGTTCAATTAGCCTTTTATGAAGAACACCAAGATTGGCAGCAGGTATGCCAAGGCTTTACTTGATATTGCGCTTGAACAGGACTTCCTGGAAAAAGCCAGGGAAGACATGGAAACTATTGCCCAGGTTGTTGCTTCCAGTAAGGAATTCAGGCTTTTGATGGGAAATCCAGTGGTGAATGCTGCCAAGAAAACGGCTGTTCTGAAGGAGATCTTCGGTAAGTATATTCATCCGGGGACGCTGATGTTTTTAACGATACTGACCCAGAAAAGGAGAGAGATCCATTTGGGTACCATAGCCGCGGAGTTCATCAGACTATATAACGAGGTTAAGAACATAAAGATCGCCTACCTGAAAACTGCCATCGCTGCCGATGAGGCGACCAGAACAAAAGTGACCACTATAGTAAAGGACCGTTTTCATTGTAATGTACAATTAGTTGAAGAAGTTGACCCCAAACTGATAGGCGGCTTTGTTTTGAAAATTGGTGATTATCAATATGATGCAAGTATTGCTTCAGAGTTGATAGAACTGCGGAAGCAGTTTCAGACGAATGTTTATAAAAAAGGATTTTGATAAAAACGACACATTATGGCAGAAATTAAACCTGCTGAAGTATCTGCGATTTTAAGGCAACAGCTGGCTGGTTTCCGTACGGAGGCCGAATTGCAGGAGACAGGGACGGTATTACAGGTTGGTGACGGGATTGCCCGTGTTTATGGACTGATGAATGCAGAATCAGGCGAATTGGTTGAGTTTGAGAAAGGCAGTCTGAAAGGGATTGTATTAAACCTGGAAGAAGATAATGTGGGTATTGTTCTCCTGGGAGAATCGACCAACATCAAGGAAGGGGACATTGTTAAACGGACAGGCCGGATTGCTTCCATTCATGCCGGTGAAGGGATGCTTGGCAGGGTCATCAACACCCTTGGGATACCGATAGACGGGAAGGGTCCGATAGGCGGGCAGACTTACGAGATGCCTCTGGAGCGTAAGGCGCCAGGCGTCATTTTCCGTCAGCCGGTTAACGAGGCGCTGCAGACAGGGATCAAGGCCATTGATGCGATGATCCCGATCGGAAGAGGGCAGCGTGAGCTGATCATTGGTGACCGCCAGACGGGTAAATCGACTATTGCGCTGGATACCATTATTAACCAGCGGGAGTTTTATCAAAAAGGGAAACCGGTATATTGCATTTATGTAGCAGTAGGCCAAAAGGGATCTACGGTTGCCAATTTTGTGAAGACACTGGAAGAGCATGGCGCAATGGAGTATACCATAGTTGTTATGGCTACGGCTTCTGATCCGGCAGCCATGCAATTTTATGCACCTTTTGCCGGGGCTGCCATCGGTGAGTTTTTCAGGGATACGGGTCGTCCGGCACTGGTTATTTTTGATGACCTATCGAAACAGGCTGTGGCTTACCGTGAGGTGTCGCTGCTGCTTCGCCGCCCGCCCGGACGTGAAGCTTACCCCGGTGATGTTTTCTATCTCCACTCCCGTTTGCTGGAAAGGGCTGCCAGGATCATTTCTTCCGACGATATTGCCCGTAAGATGAACGATCTTCCTGAAACCATCAGAGGGATGGTGAAAGGGGGAGGTTCATTAACAGCCCTGCCTATCATCGAGACCCAGGCAGGAGACGTTTCAGCCTATATTCCAACCAACGTGATCTCTATCACCGATGGTCAGATCTTCCTTGAGACCAACCTGTTTAATTCGGGGATCAGGCCTGCCATTAACGTAGGTATTTCGGTTTCCAGGGTTGGTGGAAATGCCCAGATCAAAGCCATGAGAAAGGTTGCCGGTACGCTGAAACTTGACCAGGCCGCCTTCCGGTCGCTGGAGGCTTTTGCCAAGTTCGGATCCGACCTGGATGCCAGCACCAAGGCCGTCCTCGATAAAGGTTCCAGAAACGTTGAGATACTGAAACAGCAGCAATACTCACCGATGACCGTTGAAAAGCAGATCGCTGTGATCTATTGCGGAACCAAGGGAATGTTACAGAAGATCCCCATAGAAGGGATAAAGAATTTCGAAATTGAATTTCTTCATTTTCTTGAAGAGAAGCACCGTTCAGATATTCTGGATGAGCTGAAGGCCGGTAACCTGACCGATGAGGTTATCAAGCGGCTTGACGAGGCTGCCAGGAGCGTCATTAAAAAACACGAAAAATAAGTAATTGATTAAAAGGAAGTTACCATGCCCAATCTGAAAGAGGTAAGGACCAGGATAGCCTCTGTTATATCGACCCAGCAGATCACCAGCGCCATGAAAATGGTGGCAGCCAGTAAGTTGCGCCGGGCTCAGAACGCTATCATCAATTTACGTCCTTATGCCTCAAAGCTCAGGGAGATGATGGGTAACCTGTCGGCTGACGCCGGAGAAACCGATGCTGCAGCCTATGCCGTTGATCGGAAGCCGGAAAAGATACTGCTGATCGCCATCGCTTCAAACAGGGGGTTATGCGGTGCTTTCAATGCGAATGTTATCAAGGCGACCAGCGAACTCATCCACGTCAGGTATTCCTCACAATATAAGAATGGGAACGTTCATATTATAGCCATAGGCAAAAAAGTATCTGACTTCTTTAACCGTCGTAAATACCCGGTGATCGGAAGCTATAATACTGTTTTTGACGGACTTACCTTTGATAAAGTGTTACCCATTGCCGAGATGGTGATGAAAGACTTTCTGGAGAAGAAGTATGACAGGGTGGAGATTATTTACAACCAGTTCAAGAATGCCGCAGTGCAACGGCTTATCGTTGAGCAGTTTTTACCGCTTGTCCCCCAGGAAAAGAAAGCCGGAAGCCAGGTTCAGGCTACTGATTATTTGTATGAGCCATCCAGGGAGGAAATTCTCAACGATCTGATCCCGAGGTCATTAAAAATACAGTTATATAAAACAGTTCTCGACTCATTTGCTTCAGAGCACGGAGCCAGAATGACCGCCATGCATAAAGCCACCGACAACGCCAGTGAATTACTGAGGGAGCTGAAGCTTTCTTACAATAAAGCCAGGCAAGCGGCCATCACCAATGAGATCCTGGAGATCGTATCGGGAGCTGAGGCGCTGAAAGGGTAATAACACGCGGAATTCAAAAAAAATGGCTGGAAACCAGTTCTCCAACTCTGTTGGAAAGGACTGATTTTCAGCCATTTTCTTATCAATTACAATTATCGTAACTGACGGGAGAGATCAGAGGGGAAGTATTTGCTTTCCTTGGATGATTGGGCTAAATAATAATCGTAAGCGGTCAGGTTATCTTTATCTTTAATTTTTGTGTTGGCGCCTTTATCGAGCAGGAATCTGACTGATTTTTCGTTCAGGGTAAGGCAGGCAAACATCAGGCCGGTAAAATTCTCACTGGTCACTTCATCAATGGTGATTCCCTGTTTCATCATAAAATCGATGGCATCGGTATTGTCTTCAAAGGCGATGGCCATCATCCATGGAGTGAGGACTTTTTCGCTTTCATGGCGAATATCGGCTCCTCTTTTGATCAATTCGGTCATCAGGGGGATTCTTCCGTTCCTGCAGGCATAGAAAAGGGCAGTAAATCCCTTTCCGTCGGTTTCATCGATTTTCACCCCGTTATCGAGAAGGAACCAGAATGATTTAATGAACCCTTCCTTACAGGTATATTGCAGCGGGGTCATTCCTTTTGCATTTTTAATGTTAACAGGTGCTTTCCATTTAACCAGGGTTTTCACCACGTCAATATTCTCCTCATCGAGGCGTTTGTAAGGCTCTGTTCTATATTCGGCACCACAGGCATAGTGAAGGGGGGTATTTCCCAGGTCATCTTTAACATCGAATGCGGCCCCTTTTTCACCCAGGTAGTCAAACACGGTATAATCGTTATTATTTATTACACAGAAGTGAACGATATTTCTGCCATTTTCGGTTTTTACGGTCAGGTCTGACCCCTTTTCGACCAGGAATTTCATCAGGCTGAGGTTGTTGGTGGCATAGCTGGCCAGCATGATCGCATTAAAACCGGTGGATGTTTTAATATTGATGCTGGCTTTTTTCTCCACCAGTTTTTCCACTATGGCCGAACTTCCATTCATGGCGGCATAGTGAAGGTCTGTGAAATCGCAGATATTGACATCCGCCCCGTTATTTAAGAGGATATCAATAAAGGGCATGGCTTTTTTATCGGTCAGGTATACCAGCAGGGGAGTGCCTTCTTTATTGTAACAATCTGCACCTTTAGGGTTATCGGTGACCAGTTCCCTGAAACGCTGCAGATCCCCCTTTTCATAGGCCTTAAAAAGTTTCTGGCCATTCACCGACATGCCGGCAAGAAGAAAAAAGACCAGTCCGGATAACAATAGTTTTTTCATGGTTTAAGTTTTATGGGTTAATAGAATTTCAGCCAACTAATTTACAAATTGATAATTAAAAATTACAAGAAAATTGCTGATAATTTCTGTTTTTAAATACAGCGGGCATGTTGGAATGCGGGATTAATTCGTATATTTAACCTGTTAAAATAGAAGTTATGATCATTAAAAAAGTCGAAATAGCCATGTTTTACCTGATCAAAAGAGAGTTGGAAGCCATGGGAATGACTCCGGCCGCCCCTGCTGTCACCTGATATTCAATATTTTTATTTTTACTTATACAATATGGATACTACTCATTTACATCCGATGCTGGTTCATTTTCCCATTGCCCTTATCATAGTGGGATTTTTGTCAGAAGTTTGCTTCTGGCTTTACAAGAAGAACATGCTTTTTTCCATGGGTAGCTTGTATTTATTGGTATTAGGCACATTGGGAGCCCTGGCAGCAGTCCTATCGGGTCTTTTTCTTACTGCTGAGATGTCGGGAACAGCAGGTCAGCAAAAAGAGATCCATGAACTTTTCGGAAAAATCACCCTGGGAATCCTGATCTTGCTGAGTGGTTTCCGGCTATATCTGTTGTGGGGAAAAAAGGAAGAAACGGGGCTTCGAAAAGTTATACCGGTTGTATATGCTATTGTTGCTGGATTTGTAGGATATACCGGTTTTCTGGGGGGATCGCTGGTTTATAATTTTATGATAGGCGTATAGATTTGACATGAATTTAAGTTCAATTTAACCAATCGACCATGAAAAGAGTATTACTGATTTCATCACTGATGGTTTCCATTGTTATCTTTTTCAGTGGATGCCAACCAACACCCAAACCTGTTAAGACGATCGAAAATCTGAAGGTTGCTTTTAAGGGTGAATCCAACGCCAGCGCCAAGTACGCTGCCTATGCCCAGAAAGCCAGGGAAGAGGGATTTCCTGCCATTGCCGTGTTATTCACGGCTGCTTCCGAGGCTGAAAAGATCCATGCCGGCAACCATGCAAAGGTGTTGGAAAAACTCGGAGTTAAGCCCGAAGAGGTAAAGCCTGAATTTCAGGTTCTTACAACAAAAGAGAACCTCCAGGATGCCATAACTGGCGAAGGATATGAAATGGAAACCATGTATCCGGGATTCCTGACAGTGGCAGAGGAAGAGAAAGCCAACGATGCCAAAACATCCTTTACCTTTGCTCTGGATACCGAGAAAAAACATCATTCCTTCTATGTTTCCGCAATGGCTGCCCTTGAAGGAGGGACTTTAAGCAGTTTGCCTGTGGCCTATTACGTATGCCCCAAGTGCGGCAACACTTTTGATGAAGCCAATGTGAAAGATCCCTGTGATTTCTGCCAGACGCCTAAGGACAAGTTCAAGAAGTTCATGTAAAAAGGCAACGTTCAGAGGTTTTTCTTTTCGATCTGGTTGACCAGTTCATCATACCATTCCTGTCCATATTTTCTGACCAGGGCTTCTTTCAGGAAAACATAAAGGGGTATTTCCTCATTTCTTCCTTTCACCAGGGCAGGCTGGCAAACGTGCCATTGATGATAGTTTACCGCATCACCGGTATTATAGGTTTTTATCCTGACGGGGTAGAGATGACAGGAAATGGGTTTTTTCAGCGGGAATTGCCCGGCTTCGAATGATTTTTCCATGGCGCAACGAGCGATTTCCCCATCGAAGTATGCATAGGCGCATTCCTTGCCTTCGAGTAAAGGAGTGACAAGGTTTCCCGCCGGGTCGAAATCCGAAACACCATATTTTTCAACCCACTGCACCCCTTCCAGGGTCATATATTCAATGAGCTTGTCCAGGTTTTCTGCAATCATTTTCAGTTCTTCCGGCTCCAGGGGAGCACCTGCATCCCCTTCAACACAGCAGGATCCCAGACAATGAGGAAGATCGCAACAGAACTTCACCGTCTTCAGATAGTCGGAAACCAGGCTTTCATCAATTACAAACATATTATTCAATTTTAATCTGCAAACCTTCCGTATGAGCCGAAAAATCAGGAGCATACATACATTCAACAGTAGAGATACCCTGGGAAAAAGCTCCTTTTACGGAGGCTACTAAGGTGTATTCAAAGATATGTGTTCCTTTTGGAAGAAAGGAGAAAAAGTAATGGGATGCCGCATCCCCGGTACTTTTATAGTAACCCAGCCCCGACTCATAACGGTATCCTGACAGTACCTCTGCAGGCTCCAGACCGGCAGCCCGGAGGTCTTTCAGATGGACATACTCAAGGTCGCGGTCGCAGGATAAGAGTATCCTTACCTTTATTTTATCTCCGGTTTTTATCCGGTTCTTGTCGCTTACGGCTTCCATCACCGGTCCGGATGGAGAATCCTTTATAATAAACAACTGTCGTTCAACGGTTAACGGTCCGTTGACCGGAGTGATCTTATCCAGGTTTTCGAAGTATTGCCAATACAGGGCTCCCCAGGCAATGCCTTCTTCTTTATTGGTAATTGATACCTTGCCCATATCCGGTTGTATTTCAGCATCATGCCAGGAAGTTTTAAAATAACCCGTCCCTGATTCCATGGTAAGGGCAGGATCGTTGTCAGGATCCAATAACACCCTGCCCAGCTGAATGACCGGGGCCTGTTTCCGGCTCAGCAGGCCGGTTCCCCTGAGCAGAAGGGCATAACAGGCGTCGGCTGTTGAAATGGTTGAATTCCAGTGGTTAGTCTGCTTCTGTTTCAACAGCCAGATCTTCATTTCTTCCACCGAACGCTGGTCTTTGGCAATTTCGTCAAAAGCTTCGATCAGCAAGGACTGGGTCCCTATCCCGGATTGGTGCCAATAGTAACCCGGTGTTGATCCTTTCCAGTACATCCCCAGTTCGGGATGATGAATGGCTCTTTCTTTCAGTGACCTTATTATCTCTCCCGGTGTGCCGGAATCCCCCATCCTGGATAGACCCAGCGCGATCATGCCCTGCAGGTAAGGACTCTGAGTGGTCCAGTATTTGGCGGCTTGTCCTTTATAATATTGAACTGCCTCCTTACTCTCTTCTCCAATAACAAACTGGTCTGTAAAGAAACTCCTGGCATAGAGGTATTGGATAATATTGTTACTCAGGTTGTTGTCTCCCATTGTCTTAGGTGCATATTGAAGCAGGCGCCGGTATTCTTCCGTCAGCCGCTCATCGAGGTAGAGGACCGCTTTACGCATCATCTCTTTCACTGAAAGGTCTTTTTTCATATCCAGTATGCCAAGGTGGCTGAGATGCCCCAGTCCCGACACAATATACTGAGTGATGTACCTGTCATCGGGCATACCGGGGAACCAGGACCAGCCTCCGTTGGGTGTCTGCAAGGTCTGAAGCCGGTTTAAGGAGATCTGCTTTTCTGATACCATGCGGTTCAGGTCGAACAGCAAGGCGATTCGTTTCTTGCTTTCTGATTCATTGGAGGCATCCACTATCCAGGGCGTTTCCTCCAGTGAAACCGTTTTCAGTTCCCGGTTTTTCTCCAGGTTTGAAAGAAGGGCAGAGGGACTGAACATTGACCATCGTTCGAAAACCTTATGGATCTCAGGGTTGGAATTTGAGATCCATGTTGCCATGGCGTTGGCATAGAAACGGTTGAAGATCAATTCAGAACAATCATAGGTCTGATCCATCAGGTATGGCAGGGCCTGAACGGCCAGCCAGGCAGGATTGGAAGTAAATTCCAGTGAAAGGGAATGGTTTTTCAGGGTTGAAGAAGGCCCCTTTTGCTGCCCGGTAAGCTTCTTCATTTCAAAATCGAACTTTCCTTTTCCTTTCACGGGTAAAGTGAGCGCCTCGGTAACAAGGATGCGGTTACTGAGAACGGGTAAAGAAGCCTCTTCACCATCAGAGAACTGGCTGGTCCAGGCTTTAAGGTTATAAGTAACCGCCTGCAAACCAAAGGGAACCGATATGGGCCAGCTGACAGAGGTACTCTGACCAGCCTCCAGGTAGAAAGGCAAGGTAATTTCCTTGTTATCTAATTCATTATCAATGGGTTTCATTGTCAATGCGTCGAAAAACTGCAGGTTAACCTTTCCTTTCAGGGGCAACTTTGACAGGCTGACGATCTTAACACTGAACATCAGTTTGTCACCTTCTCTCAGA
This sequence comes from Bacteroidota bacterium, assembly GCA_026391855.1. Taxonomy (GTDB): domain Bacteria; phylum Bacteroidota; class Bacteroidia; order Bacteroidales; family CAIXZF01; genus JAKLIX01. The sequence continues at coordinate 19,817 of JAPLDE010000252.1, forward strand.
AACCGGGGAAAGTTGGGAAATACCATCAGTTCTTTTGATGTAACGAGTTCTTTAACCAAGGTACCGCTTCGCAGGTCTTTTGTATGGGCAAGACCGGTTACCTTCCATCTTGTCAGTGATTCAGGCACCCTGAATTTTACGACAAGCTCTCCATTTTCATTGGTTTTCAGGTCGGGAAAGAAAAAAGCGGTTTCCCTGAGGTTGGTCCGGGGGTTAACAGCACCGGGTATTTCCGTGGTATCTGTCGGCAGGTTTTCACCGGATTCCCGGGTCACCGCAGCATTTTTAGCTATCTTCATATCTCCGGCTACCCGGGGTTGATCACCGGGAATCGCTTCCATTCTCTTCACCATTGGTGCACCTTCTCCCCTGTCCTGTGACATTAAGGGAGCATTATAATAGGCCCTCCCCTGATAAGGATTTCTCCTGATCAACTTGTCATAGCCCTGATAATACGTTTCATAATAGGTCCCACTTGAAAGGGAAAATCTATAAAATATTTCCGATGTTTCCAGGGCAAAGGCCGATTGGTTCTGCCAGGACGGAAAATTCCAGTTCAATCCAAATAAACTGAAGTTCCAGCGGTTGGGTTTGATGGCCTCCAGGGAAGCGTCAACCATTGAGATAAGCAATTCGGCTGCCACTTTGTCGCCTTTTTTGCCGGAAACGCGGACCTGCCATTCCTCATCCTCACCAGGCATCAGTTTGTCTCTGAAGGTTCCGATGCTGACATTCAGCTCCTTATCTGACCGGGGAACATTGATCACACCAGATGATTGAAAACTATTGTTATTCTTCGTCAAAATGAAATTCACTCCCAGGTTCCCCCTGTCGGACTCTGTGACCGGAATCGGTATTTCAATTAGTTCCTTATTGATATCTAACCACTTACGGGAAACGACCAGCTTATCTCTTAACACCTCAAAGAGAACATGGATCCCTTTGACCTGGCTGCCAAAAAGAACGGTAGCTGTCTGACCCGGTTCAAATTTCTTCTGGGGAATTGAAAACCAACTATAAACATTTCCGGGAACTTTCTTATCCTTTACCGAATACACCGAAAAATAACGGGTATAGACCACCGCCTCTCCAAAGGCATCGGTAGCGGTAATTTCAAATACATAACGGCCTGTTTCCCAGTGTCCCAGATCATCAAGTATTAAAACCGAATCATGAGAGGTATCAAAACTCTTCTCCAGGGTTTTCTGCTGTTTCTCCCATTTTGTCACATTGTCCTCATCATCATACAGATCAGTCGGAAAAAGCTTGCTGAAGGCGTCCCTGCTTAAGATAAACTTATCGGGACGGCTCCATTTCCTGGGTTTAAATACCTGTTCAGGCTGCCGCAGCCTGAATACCTTTACCAACCCCCTGGTATTTACAGGACGGCCGGAGAGGTTAGTGGTTTTCATTTGTACTGTATCGCTGACATCTTTGCTGATCTCTCCCGGCAGGTTTGTTTCAATGACCATTGATGTGTAACCAACAGAACATGAGGTGCTTCCATGTTGAGATTCTCCATTGATATCCATCACATCAGCCCTGACCTCAAAGTTGAATACCGGTTGTTTGTCTTTGGATAATGCCGGATCCGCAATGGCAGTAAACGGTATTACAAATTCACCCTTTTCATCGGTGGTTATTGTTCCATTACAAATCTCCATGGCCGGAGATGAAGGGATAATTCCTCTTTCGTCATACCAGTATGGGAAGCGGGCAGTCCGGGTGACCCTGTATGTTACCCTGGCTCCATCGACCGGGCTTCCTGAATAAGTGCCGGCTTTCCCTTTCACGTTGACAATGGTATTCAGGCGGTACATTCCATCCGGTTTTTCAAGTTTTACCTCAAACCGGGGTCGTTTGTATTCTTCCACCGAAACGGTGATACTTCCCGAACCATTGCTGATAGATATCTCACCATTCAATACACCTGAAGGTGAAGTAAAAGAACCTGAGAAGGACCCAAATTCGTTTGTAAACAATTCAAGTTCAGAAACTTTTCTCCGGTTTACATCAAAAAGGGTGACGGTAGTCTTACGTCCGTCCTGGACCGACCAGCCTTTATCCTTTTCGAGTAAAGTGATGCCTTTGAAATAGATGGTCTGACCTGGCCGGTAAATGGCCCTGTCGGTGAAAAAGAAGGTTTTCGGCTGGGGTATTTTGGACGGGTCTTTTGGAAAATAAGGATAGAAATATTCAGCAGGCGAATAAGTATCTTTCCCATACCTGAAAGTAAGATAGTACGATCCGGTATTTCTGTCGGGAAGGGTTGGAATGATGACGGCACCGTCTTTCCCGGAAGTGAAGGTTTGGATGAGTTTGTATATCCTGGTCCGTGTTTTATAGTCGTAATCATTGGTAAAGGCATCTACCTGAACCCCCTTAAGCGGCTCACCTCACCGGTTTCGCGGTCGACCGTAAATAATTCGTAACCATTGCTTTGAGATTTATGTTCGATAAAACTGATATTTGTACTCCAACAATCGGAATGGGCCAGGTCAACCTTTTCGGTATCAAAATCTTTGTCGGGTGACAACAGAAAAATATAAAAACCCGGCGGAAGGGATGGAAAAGCCAGCTGAACCTGGTGGGTTTGGTAGTCCCCGTCTTCAGGCAGTTCATAAACGCCTGACTGGAAAGGTTTTATCTCAAGATAGGCTGCAGCAGTTTTCCTTGGGTCAGCCTGCTGGCGGAGATTTTTCTCCTTCTCAGGTTCCATGGAGATGATCCTCCAATAGATTGTTTTGACATTTTTGTAAGAGAGCAGTCCCAGTACGGGCTTTCCGGGGATAACAACCTGATCATGATTCAGTTTGAATGAAACTTGCAACAAGCTATTTTGCAGTGACTTACAGTTACCGGCAGCCAATGCGTCAGGAAAACGGCCGGTAGCATCACCACACAGCTGCCAGGCCTTTTTCAGGTCCCATTTATGTTTTTCAGATTCCAACGGCCTGTATTGGTTCCCAAGCCTGACATATTGCTGGGCCAGACTGTAACTGATAAATACCGAGACAGGATCATTACCGAAATATTTTTCACTGGTTTCGAGTACAGCAATATACAGACTGTCCTTATTTGGAATTACACCCTGGTTGAAAACAAAGCTTAACCGCTTCAGGTCCACATCTACCAGGGCGGAAGGATTGGTGTCATTTGCATGGAACCTAACCAGATCCTGCAGCAGACGTAATGCCAGAAAAGAAAGAGAGGCAGAATCGGGAGAAGAAAGGGGTAAGGCTGAGAAATCCTTATAAAATGAGAGATAGAGCGGGTTATCAAGGTAAAAAGGCTTTGATGGTTTAGTTAGCGAAGTTTCATCCATCATAAACTGGTCGATGGCCCGGTGAGCCAGAAAATCGTACAGGGTGGGTCTGACCACTTGTGAATTTTTTTCCTTTACCAGCAACACGTCATACGATTTCAGGGGTATTTTCCGGAGCTCAGCGCCCCTGTCAACAGCCATTAAATGCTGGTCTACCACCTTATCCATCAACATTTTAAGATTCCATTTCCTGATATCTATTTCACCTGAATGAACAACCGATGTACGGTTAAGCCAATCCCAGCGGTGAGTATTGTAATAATTCCAGTAGAGATCGGCCAGTATCGAATGAAGAATATTTACGGCAGGGAACCCGGCTGTCTGAATTTCATCCACCACAAGCCGGATGGCTGATTCGTCACCTTCCTCTTCCAGTTCCCCGACCAAGTCAATTTTATAAATGACCGCCTTGATCCACTGGGCATCCACATTTTCATTTTTGGCCCTGGTATAGATCTGGCCCACGATTTCCATGGCTGATTTGGGCAGACCTTTATTGAGGAGGGCATCCACTTTTATCCATTCCCTGGCATAATAATCATCCTCTTCATCTCCCCGGGGATTAGGGTAATTTGACCACAGCAGTACAGGTAATAGCAATAAAATCAACACATTACCTAACCGGAAAATTCGATGGTAACTCATAAGATCAGGTTTAAGGAAAGGGGAAGTTACTCAATTTTTGCATCCATTGGATTGGCCAGGTTAGTATAACCGGTCAGTTCCATCTTTACACGGCCGACGACAACGGCCGATTCTCCGAGGATAGGGAGACGGTTCAAATCATCGGTAACCCATAGCGTCATCGGGTAAGGATTACTGAAAACGTTACCTGTAGCCACCATGGGCTTAAATTTCAAACAACGGAATTTACCCATGTCGGTTTTCACCACTTCTTTTCCACAGTACTGAATAACAGATACATACACAGAGTCATCCAGAAAAAACGGAATAGGAAAATTCTCACCGATTTTTGCTTTTGGGATATTTGGCGGAATTTTCTTCAGGCCGGTTCGGCTACTGGCATAGGCCAGTTTGTGGTTAAACTTCACATCGTCATCTTTGGTATAGCCCCCTTCCTTGGTACGTCTCATAAAGAAATACGGGTTGAAGGATTCCACATCGAAAAAACTCTCAAAACGGTCCCTTACCTTGAAAAACCAGTCGAAAGCTTTTCTTGATGTTCCTTCACCCACCACATGGTAAACAGGCCGACTGTTCATCACTTTTTCCTCCTCCTTAACTTCAAGGGTAGCATAACCTGCGGTTACCTTCCCGGTGAGCAAGGCATCGTAGTAAACGCGGAATTCCAGCTTTTCCCCTTTTCTGAATGCTTCGTTTTTAACCGGTTGCGTAATCTGGGCCATTGTTGAGGTCAGGACCAGGCAGAGGATGATGGCTGTTAAACTTAGGTACCTTTTCATTATTCTGATATTCAGTTAGTAGAAATCAAAAAGCAGGCCAAAGAGGAGGTGATTGAAGTGATTGAAGTGATTGAGGTGATTGAAGTGATTGAAGTGATTGACATTGTTACTGATGGTGAGTTCTCACGCTCTCTGGAGGGGAGGGGGCCGGGGGTTGAGGCTTTCAGGGTGATGAAGTTACCGGATTATATGGTTAATCAGACGACGATATTAATTATTTTATTGGGGACGATAATGATTTTTCTGATGCCCTGGGGAGGGATCCATTTCTGGGCTTCGGGTGTAGCAAGTACCTGTTTTTCAATATCTTCCATGGAAGTGTTTAACGGCAATTCAAGCTTAAACCTGGTTTTCCCGTTGAAAGAAACCGGGTAGGTGAAAAAGGATTCTTCCACGTAAGCCGGGATAAAAACCGGGTAAGCCGCATTGGCCACGCTGGGAGGATAACCTGCTAATTCCCACAGTTCTTCAGCCATATACGGGGCAAAAGGCGACAGCAGGATGACCAGGTCTTTCAGTACGGCTCTTTTGTTGCATTTCAGATCTGTCAGGTCATTGACACAGATCATGAAGGTACTAACCACGGTATTGAAGGAAAGGCGTTCAATATCCTCTTCCACCTTGCGGATGGTCCGGTGAAGGACCTTAAGTTCTTCTGTAGTGGGCTGCTCGTCTGAAAGGCAGAATTCGTTTTCCTGGTTATGAAAGAGTTTCCAGCATTTACGGATAAAGCGGAACACCCCTTCTATTCCATGGATATCCCATGGTTTGGATTGTTCAAGCGGTCCGAGGAACATTTCGTAGAGCCGGAATGTGTCGGCACCGTATTTTTCGATCAGCTCATCGGGATTAACCACATTATGAAGTGATTTGGACATTTTCTCCACCTCATTTCCGCAAAGGTATACACCATCTTCCAGGATAAACGACGCATTTTCAAATTCAGCCCTCCAATGGCGGAAACCTTCCATATCCAGCTGGTCATTGGCATTAACCAGGTTGATATCCACATTTAGCGGAGTTGTATCATATTGATCCTTAATACCATACGAAACAAATTCATTTTTCCCTTTGATGCGGTACACCAAACTGGAGCGGCCCTGAATCATTCCCTGGTTGACCAGTTTTTTAAAAGGTTCCTGTTTGATCACCAGGCCTTTATCGAACAGGAACTTATTCCAGAACCGGGCGTAGATCAGGTGACCTGTGGCATGCTCAGCCCCGCCGATATAGAGGTCGACATCCTGCCAGTAGCCTACGGCATCCTTTGAAAAATACTCCTTATCATTGCGGGGGTCCATATAGCGGAGATAATAGCCTGAGGATCCGGCGAAGCCCGGCATGGTGTTGGTTTCCAGCGGGTATCCATCTTCAGTGACCCAGTTTTTCGCCCTGGCCAGCGGTGGTTCTCCGTTTTTTGTCGGCAGGTATGAATCAACTTCCGGCAGCTGGAGGGGTAATTTTTCTTCGTCGATGGGATAAGGCATTCCCTCCCGGTAATACACAGGAAAGGGTTCACCCCAGTAACGCTGGCGGCTGAATATGGCATCGCGCAGGCGGAAATTCACTTTTCCGTAACAAGTCTGGTGATAACAGCCCGGATGGCTTCTTTCACCTCCATCCCGTTGATAAAGCCGGAATTAATCAGTTTCCCTTCTTTTGCATCATAGGAATTTTCAGAAATATCACCTCCGGATACGACTTCCAGTATGGGAAGACTGAATGTTTTGGCAAATGCGTAGTCGCGGCTGTCATGTGCAGGTACGGCCATGATAGCACCTGTCCCGTAGCCGGCCAGTACATAATCGGCCACCCAGATAGGGATATCCTGCTTACTTATTGGGTTGACAGCATACGACCCGGTAAAAACCCCGGTAACTTTCTTTACCTCAGCCATTCTCTCCCTTTCCGATCTGTTTTTGGCCTGGTGGATATATTCGTTCACCGCTTTCAGGCGCTCTTCAGTAATGAGTTGGGGAAGAAGTTCATGTTCGGGCGCCAGTACCATAAAGGTGGCACCGAAAATGGTATCAGGCCGGGTGGTAAAGATCTCCAGGCTGATTTCCGGTAATCCTTTTACCGGGAAGTTCACGGAAGCGCCTTCGGAGCGTCCGATCCAGTTTCGCTGCATTTCTTTCAGTGATTCCGACCAATCTACCTGGTCGAGGCCATCGAGTAAACGCTGGGAATAGGCAGTGATCCTTAACAGCCACTGCTTCATCAGTTTACGCTCAACCAGGTGACCTCCCCTGACCGATAATCCTTCTTTCACTTCATCATTGGCCAGTACCGTACCCAGGTAGGGGCACCAGTTGACCATTGTTTCCGACAGGTAAGCCAGGCGGTAATTCAGCAGGATTTCCTGCTTTCTAGTTTCGGAGAAGTCATTCCATTCTCCCGGTATAAAAAAAAGCGGTTCTGAACAGGCGGCCTCCAGCCCCAGGGTGCCATTCTTCTCAAAATATGATATCAGGGCTGAAACCGGCTCAGCCTTATCTGTTTTCCGGTCGTACCAGGAATTGAACAACTGGATGAAAGTCCATTGAGTCCATTTGTAATAGGTTGGATCACAGGTTCTTACAACCCTGTCCCAATCATAACAGAACCCCATCAGATCGAGCTGCTCACGGTATCTTTTGATATTAACTTCGGTAGTTACGGCAGGGTGTTGCCCGGTTTGAATGGCATATTGCTCAGCGGGCAGGCCATAGGCATCGAAACCCATGGGATGAAGCACGTTAAAACCCTTCAGTCTTTTAAACCTTGCATAAATATCAGAACCAATATATCCGAGCGGGTGGCCCACATGCAAACCGGCCCCCGACGGGTAAGGGAACATGTCGAGAACGTAAAATTTGGGTTTGGTTGTATCGGTTGTGACCTTATAAGTAGCGTTTTCTGTCCAGAACTTTCGCCATTTTTTTTCTACTTCAGTGAAATTATAATCCATTGTTTCCCTTCCTGGTTTGAGCCTGCGAAGTTAGGAAAACTCGCAGAATGTGTGACTCAAGCCAGATTTTTTATATCTTAGCGGGCTTTTATTTATGGGGAAAAACGAAGAAAAATACAACAAAAGGAGATTACAGACCTCGTATTTTACGACTGTGGTCAGTATCACGCTGGTATTGTTCATGCTGGGGCTGCTGGGAATTATTCTTTATCACGCCAAAAAGGCCTCGGAATATGTAAAAGAAAATATCGGGCTAACCGTTATCATGAATGACAACGTTCCTGATGCAAGTATCCTGGCCATTAAAAAATCCATCGACAACGCAGGATATATAAAAGAATCGAAGTTCATCACCAGGGAAGAGGCAGCCAAATCGCTGATGAAAGACCTGGGAGAAGATTTTGTAGGTTTCCTGGGATATAACCCCCTTTTACCTTCCCTGGAGCTGAGAATGAAAGCCGATTATGCCAATTCCGACAGCCTGAAAGTCATTGAAAAAGGGATTGCAGCCCATAAGGAAGTGAAAGAGATCGTCTATCAGAAATCGTTGGTTGAAGTCGTGAATAAGAATCTCCGTAAGATCAGTTTTGTCATTCTCGGGTTTAGCACCTTGTTGTTACTTGTTTCTATTGCACTGATAAACAACACCATACGACTGGCTGTATATTCAAAGAGGTTTTTAATCAAGACGATGCAGCTGGTAGGGGCCACAGAGAATTTTATTCGCTGGCCCTTTCTGAAAAGGGGTATTGGTCATGGATTTATCGGGGCCCTGGCAGCCCTGGTCCTGTTAGCCGGCATCATGTATCTGGCCCAGAAGCAACTACCCGAACTACTAAATCTTCAGGACGTGAAACTGTATTTTACTTTATTTGGTTTTGTAACCCTTTTAGGGATCATTATTTCAACCATTTCTACTTTCTTTGCTGTAAGGAAGTATTTACGGATACGGACAGAGTATTTATATTAATCTTTTCTCTTTCAAATGGATATCAAAAAGAAGAAGCCTGTTGCACCCGTTGCTGCAGCAACTGCATCAAAAGGAAAACCCCTGGTTGCCGAAAAAAAAGCTGATTTTGCCTTTTCAAAGCAGAATTACATGCTGATGTTAATTGGTTTAGTGCTGATCGTTCTTGGGTTCATCCTGATGATAGGGGGGAATTCCAATGATCCGAAAGTATTCAGTGATGCCATCTTCAACTTTCAGCGGCTTACCCTGGCACCCATACTGATTATTGCCGGATATGTGGTGGAAGTATTTGCTATCATGTTGAAAACCAAGGTGCAGCCTGAAGAATGAGCCTTCTTCATGCCGTCATTATTGCCATAGTAGAAGGAATTACCGAATTTTTACCAATTTCTTCCACCGGCCACATGGTTATCGCACAAAGTTTGCTGGGAATTCCCAGCAGCGATTTTGTCAAAGCCTTTACTGTTAACATCCAGTTTGGGGCTATTCTTTCGGTGATCGTGCTGTACTGGAAACGGTTTTTTCAAAGCTGGCTGTTCTATTTTAAGCTTTTTGTTGCCTGTTTACCGCTTGGAATTGCTTTTTTACTTGAAAAACAAGTAGATGCCATGTTGGGTAATGTATGGGTGGTAGCTTTTTCCCTGCTGACCGGAGGAATTTTCCTTCTCTTTGTAGATCAATGGTTTAACCGTCCCGACGGTGACGAAGCTCCTAAAACGTATCTATCGGCTTTCCTGATAGGGCTTTTCCAGATTATTTCCATTATTCCCGGTGTATCCCGTTCGGCTGCCACTATTGTGGGAGGAATGACACAAAAGCTGACCCGGAAGGCAGCGGCTGAATTTTCCTTTTTCCTGGCTGTACCCACTATGTTTATGGCCTCCGCCCTTAAACTTGCCCGGAATTATCAGGCTTTTACCAGGGATGATCTGTTTATTCTGCTGATCGGGAACCTGGTAGCGTTTGTCGTTGCCATGATTGCCATCAAAGGCTTTATTGCCTTCCTGACCCGTTATGGATTCAGGATGTTTGGATGGTACAGGATAGTTGTCGGACTTATCATCATTGTCCTGTTAGCCAGCGGACGGTCACTTACAATCTTTTAATGGAGCATTTTCTTACCGAGGGTCAGTTTTTTCTGATCGATAAACCAATGGGATGGACCTCATTTGATGTGGTAAACCTGATGCGGAATTTTGCCAAAAGAGAACTTGGTATTCCGAAGCTGAAAATTGGTCATGCCGGTACGCTTGATCCCCTGGCTACCGGGCTGCTGATCATTTGTACGGGGAGTTTTACGAAGAAGATCGATCAGTTCCAGGACATGGAAAAGGAGTACACGGGAACCTTCTGTATCGGGCAAACGACACCATCCTATGATCTTGAAAAAGAACCGGATACAGATTACCCCACTGATCATATCACTCCTGCCCTCTTACAGCAGGCAGCACTGGGCCTCACGGGGGATATTTCCCAGGTTCCGCCCATTTTTTCCGCCATCAAGATGGGTGGAAAGAGGTTGTACAAATTTGCCAGGAAAAAGGTTGATGTTGAAATACAACCAAGGATGGTCAGTATAAAAACCTTTGAGCTGACCGGAATAGCAATGCCGTTGGTTGATTTTCGTGTAATATGCAGCAAAGGAACGTATATCCGGGCGTTGGCCAGGGATTTCGGACTGGCGGTTAATAGTGGTGCTTACCTTTATTCCTTAAGACGTACCGCGATAGGTGAATTCACAGTTAAGCAGGCACTTACGGTGGACTCGTGGAAGGAAAACATGAAAAAAAGAACCTCCGGACTGCCTGAAATATAAGGGGTTAGCTTGCTTTCCGCAAAAATTTTGATTACCTTCGCAAACTTTTTCACAATGAATACGTTGAATAGGAACCTCTTGTCCGTAGAACATATAATATGAAGCTTTCTCAGTTTCGCTATCATCTTCCACCAGAACTAGTACCCGACCATCCACCTTACAACCGGGATGAATCCCGTTTGATGGTGTTGCACAGGAAGACTCAAACCATTGAGCACAGGGCATTTAAGGATGTCCTTGATTACTTTGGTGATGGTGATGTTTTTATTATCAATAACACCAAGGTGTTTCCGGCCCGCCTGTATGGCGAAAAGGAGAAAACCGGGGCGAAAATCGAAGTGTTTTTATTGAGGGAACTCAATAAAGAAAGCCGCTTGTGGGATGTCCTGGTTGACCCGGCAAGGAAAATCCGTATCGGGAACAAGCTGTATTTTGGAGATGATGATGCCCTGGTTGCAGAAGTTATTGATAACACAACATCGAGGGGAAGAACACTGCGTTTCCTGTTTGACGGGCCCTATGATGAATTCAAAAAAACCATTGAACGGCTTGGAAAGACACCTCTTCCCAAAATCCATAAACGGGCTATTGAACCGGAAGACAAGGAAAGGTACCAGACTATTTATGCCAAACACGAAGGAGCGGTGGTAGCTCCTACGGCAGGTATGCATTTTAGCCGGGAACTGATGAAACGTCTTGAACTGAAAGGAGTTACATTTTCAGAGATCACGCTTCACGCCGGTCTTGGGAACTTTCGCAGTATTGACGTGGAAGACCTGACAAAACATAAAATGGATTCCGAGGAAGTGCAGATAGAACAGCATTTCGCCGATATCGTTAACAATGCCAAGGACCATAAAAAGCATGTGGTAGCCATAGGGACCACGACCATGAAAGCCATTGAGTCTTCCGTGTCGATACAGGGATACCTCAAACCTTTCAAGGGTTGGTCGAATAAGTTTATCTTTCCGCCTTACGAGTTCAGTATCGCCTCGGCCATGATCACCAATTTCCACCCGCCGATGACTCCCATGCTGATGCAGGTAGCTGCCTTTGCTGAGTATGATTTCCTGATGAGAGCCTACCAGGAGGGTATCGACCAGAAATACAATTTCTTCACCTTTGGTGATGCCATGCTGATTATCTAGGCTGCGGTGAAAACCACCTTTCTTATTGTTGCAGGAGGAAATGGGAAGAGAATGCTTTCGGAAACCCCGAAGCAGTTTCTGTTGTTATCAGGTCGGCCATTGCTCATGCACACCATTGATGTCTTCTCTCAATACAATCCTGCTTTTCAGCTCGTGCTGGTGTTACCGGAAAAGAATATTCCGTACTGGCAGTCCTTATGTGCCGCTTACTCCTTTTCTGTTCCCTGTAAATTGGTTGCCGGTGGTGAGACCCGGTTTGAATCGGTGCTTGCCGGTTTGAAACAAATCGATCAGGAAGGGTTGGTTGCCATTCACGATGGAGTGCGACCCCTGCTTACACCGAACCTGATAAGCCGATTGCTCAGTGTTGCCGAAGAAAAGGGGAATGCCATACCCGTTATGCCGGTGGTTGAATCCATCCGGAAAATTGAAGGGAGTAAGAACAAACCCGTCCCCAGAAATCAATACGTTATAGTTCAAACACCCCAGGTATTTCGTGTGAAAGAAATACAAAAAGCGTATCTGCAGACCAAACACAAAGACTTCACCGATGATGCTACGGTCCTTGAATCTGTGGGTATCTCAATAAACCTGGTGGAAGGAGAACGTAATAACTTGAAAATCACTACTCCCGTTGATTTTCTCCTGGCAGAATCCATACTTACGGGTATTGAATAACAGTTCCTTATCCCTTACCTCAGCTTTCTACCTTTCCAGTAATAATGTCCTCTCCATGCACAGCAGGCGATCAGAATCACATAGAAAGGATAGATGACCTGTGAAATCAGGAAAGATGCCAACGGGATCTTTTGTTTTGTCAGACCGGTCATTTTTCTTATCAACAACACGTCTGCCATGCACTTCAGAAAGAAGAAAAGCCCCAATGCCTTCCATGCCAAGGCCTCCCACAAGCCGAGGCCTAATAAAACCAGGAGAACCAGGTTGGCTGAGAAGACCAACAATGAAATTCCTTTTGAAAAAACGTCGGTATATCCCCTGCTTTTTGAGGCCCAGCGGACCCTTTGCCAAAAGAAGCCTGTTATGGAAGATTCCGCCCCGGTTGTAACCAAGGCGTCGGGTGAGTGGTTAAACACGATGGAATCTCCGCCAAAATGATTTTTAAAAGAATGAAGCAGGAAAACATCATCACCGGAGGCAAAACACATATTGTCCTGAAAGCCGCCAGCCGTCTTAAAGCAGTCTTTTCTAAACAGGAGATTTGCTCCATTACTCATAAATGCCTTATGCCGACCAGTAGCTCCTGCTGAAGAAGCGACCAGTCCAAAAAACTCCATCTGCTGGAAATGTTGTAAAAAACCCTTTCCCTTCATTAATGCAACCGGACCAAGGCACATAGCCATCGTTGGGATGACTGTTTGCCGTATCATTGAACTTATCCAGCCCGGCCCAAAACAGCAATCGGCATCTGTACAGAGGATCCATTCACCCACCGCACTTTCTTCAGCAACGGAAACAGCCTTCTTTTTACCTGCCCCCGGATGAGTGCGTAAAACCAGGATGCGAAGCCTTTCCCTGTTCCTATCTCTCCACTCCGTCATTAACTGAAAAGAATGATCACCGGAATTGTCATCCACCAAAATAACTTCCATCTTTTCAAACGGATATCGTTGATTTTCAATGCACTTAAAAAGAATGGGCAGGTTGTTTTCTTCATCTTTGCAGGCGATCACCAGGGAGACAAGAGGGAATACTATCTGGTTTCCGGTTTCCTGCTTCTCCATGCTTTTCCATCCGAAAAGGAAAAAGACCATCAGACGGCAATATGCCAAAATTACCAGGCAACTCAGTGCGATGAACAGCGAATATATTATCATCGCTCCTCCGTGTTTCGGAAAAAACGGAGCCTTCCCAGTCCGAAGCTGCCGATTACAGCAGGGAGGCCAATGTTGATCATCCAAAGAAGCGAAAAGTCCATGATGATGGACAGGTCATCCATTCCTTCGATCAAATCACTGTTCCTGTAATAGAAGCCGAACAGGAAAATAGCTACTGAGCCCCTGATGCCGAGTTCCGCCAGGGCGATGGTCGGGATAGCCGTCATGATAAGGAAGATGACCGAAGTAATGATCAATGAATCAATCCAGGGCACAGGAACACCAGTGATCTTTAACAGCAATACCGCCTGAAAAGTGAAAATGATATACCGCGACATGCTCAGGCCCAATACCACTAATAAATCATTGAATTTCAATTCTTTAAGAACAGAAAAACCATTCATGAAATTCAACCATTTTCCTTTTACCGCATATACTTTCTCCCATCCACAAATAATCCTGATGTTGAAATAGAAAAACACCAGGCCCAGCACAAATAAAATCCAGGCAATGAATATTCCCAGGCTGAAAACGAACCGGAGCTTAACGAACAGGCTGCTATATTCATAGAGGAAAATCAACCCTCCTAAGGAACCAACGACCAGGGTCACGAGCAACTGGCTAAGGCTTCCTGTAATGGTCACCAGGCTTCCCTTAAGGCGATCGGCTTTTCCCAGGATAAAAACCCTTCCCAGGAATTCACCCACCCTGTTGGGTGTAAAAAAACTGACGGTAATACCTGTCATAACTGCCGTAAAAGCTTTCCGAAAAGATACCGTTTCTACCTTCCGGATGAGCAGCTTCCATTTCAGTGCTTCGGCACCCCAGTTCAGCAGCATTAATAGTAAAACCAGGCAGACCCCGGCAATAAAACGACCCGGATCTATAAGCGATTTGACACTATGAAAGATCCAGGTGATGTGTTTGCCGAAGAAAAAGCGCTGGATAAGGAATGCATAAGCAACGGCTGCGATAGCAACCCTGATCGCAAGGTTATAATATTTATGTACTTTTGGCATCAGACACGAAGGGTACTTTCAATGAATAAAACAGGTAATGACAGAGTAATCATGGGTATTGACCCGGGGACAAACATCATGGGTTATGGCATTATCCAGCAGAAGAACAAGGAGTTAACCCTACTTACGCTTGGGGTATTAAAATTAGGGAATATCCCCGACCAGCCGGAGAAATTGAAAAAGATATTTTCCTTCAATCTTGAACTTATAGAGACTTACAAGCCTGATGAGGTGGCTTTGGAGGCGCCCTTTTACGGGAAGAATGTACAGTCGATGCTGAAACTTGGAAGGGCTCAGGGTGTTGCCATGGCGGCTGCGTTGTATCGCGGGCTTCCTATTTATGAATACAGCCCCCGTAAAGTAAAACAATCCATTACCGGAAGGGGAGCCGCCTCAAAAGAGCAGGTGGCGGAGATGCTTATCCGCTTTTTGAAGATTGTCGAGCGACCGCAACATTTTGATGCCACGGATGCCGTGGCAGTGGCTGTCTGCCACTATTTTCAAAAGGACCTGACGACAGGCACTGAAAAGTATTCCGGTTGGAAGGCCTTTATCTCACAAAACCAGGACAGGATAAAGTAAGATATCACTCTTGTTTTACAGTTCAGCGGAGATGAGCTGCTGCAATTTCACGAATTCCTCTTTTGTGAGGGTAAGCTTGGGTTTCTTAAAATCCATATCATAAATAGAATTGATAGGGATCAGATGGATATGGGCATGGGGGACTTCCAACCCTATCACTGTTAAACCCACTTTCTGGCATGGGACTACTTTCCCGATGGCATGGGCTACCTTTTTTGCGAACAGGAAAAGACCTGTATACATATCATCCTGAATATCAAAAATATAGTCAACCTCGTTTTTCGGTATTACCAGGGTATGACCCTGAGCCAGCGGGTTAATATCAAGAAAAGCCAGGTATTGGTCATTTTCGGCCACCTTATAGCATGGTATGTCACCGGCTACGATTTTAGAAAATATGGAAGGCATGCTGAAAGGATTAAATCAACGTTCAATGGCAATAATTTCGAGAGGGATCAGCCCGGCCGGCACCCTGATCTCCACTGTATCTCCTACACAACGTCCTAAAAGGCCTTGTGCAATAGGAGAATTGACAGAAATCCTGCCCAGCTTGATATCGGCTTCATTTTCCGGGACAAGGGTATACTTCACTTCGGTATTGGTTTTCAGGTTCTTTACTTTAACGGTAGAAAGGATAAAAACCTTGCTGTTGTCCAGTCTTGACTCATCGATAACCCGGGCATTACCAAGTATTTCCTGTAACTTGGATATTTTCAGTTCAAGCATTCCCTGGGCATTCTTGGCAGCATCATATTCTGCATTTTCAGACAGGTCGCCTTTGTCCCTGGCTTCAGCAATCATCTGGGAAATATGAGGTCGTTCAATATTAAGCAAATAGTCAAGTTCTTCTTTCAATTTCTGAAGACCTTCCTGGGTATAGTATTTGATCTGTGTCATAGATCTTTGTATTAGCGTAGATAAAAAATCAAGAAGACCCTTTTACAAGGGTCTTCTTAAAGACAAATATAAGGTAAATTATCTAAAAAAGCAAATCTAGAGGTTGATCCTTGCTCCGAAACAATAAGTCCCTGAGAATGGATCAGTGGCTCTGTAAGAAAAATCTACAGCAAAAGAGGACCCTTTTTCTTTGTTAAAGGGGATTTCCACTGTCAGTCCGGCACTGGGTCCAGTATAAGCTGTTGTACGGTTTTTCTTTTCAAATATTCCTTCTTCATAAGTATATCCTGCTCTGAGCATGAGGTATGAGGCAAATCCGTACTCGGCACCTAACACAAACTGGTCTTTTGCAAAAGAGTTCGAGGTAAAGTTCCCGGCAAGGGTCAGCCTGTGGATTTCGGAGAATTTAAAATCATATGCAGCCCCGATGTTAAGCTGGGCAGGAAGTTCAAAGGCCTGTGAGCGTTGTTCAATGGTCGACTGGGTTTCCATTCCCGGGATAAAACCTCTGAACGACATTCCATCGCCTTTGAACTTCATGGTCGGACCTACATTTTTCAGTGAAATCCCGAATTTTATTTCCTCCCTGTCGCCTGTAACATACTGGATACCAGCATCAATAGAAACACCCTGTGCGTTAACGTCGGCTATGGCTTCATTAATAATTTTCACATTGATACCTCCATAAATGGCATTTGAGAAGGCCTTGGAATAAGAGATCCCGATATTCAGGAAATTGGGTGAAAAAGTCCCGATACTTCCCAGGCTTGGGTCAGGGCTTTCGGTGGTCGTTTTTTCAATTTCTCCGAATCTCATCGACATGATGGCCATTCCAAGTACTCCGGATTCGCCGACTTTTTGGGTAAATCCGAAGGAATTAATACTCACTCCTGAGCCCTGGAACCAATTGGTATGTGAGAAGATAAACTCACTTCTTTGGGTAAAGGCTATCCCGGCCACGTTTCCAAAAGTAGCTTCCAGTCCTCTGACGGTAGCGGTATTTGCACCACCCCAGCCAGTACACCTGGCCCAGGGGTTTATCAGGAGTTCGGGTGCGCCGGCAGAGCCGGAACGGTCTTTATTACCGGCAACGGCCTGTTTCGCAGGAAGCAGGATCGCACCGGTCATGACAAAGGCAAGGAAATATCTGAAAATATTTTTCATCGTCCCAGAAATATTGAAGTTAACAATCATTTTTCTCATTTTCATAAAGCAGTGTGATTTTAGAAGGCGTTAAGGTCAACAGGTCGTTGTACACCAAACCATTTGACCACTTTTTCGCCGATTCCGGGGGCTTTGATATGGATAATGTAAACACCGCTGGCGATAGGAATGCCGGCATAGTTCTTCAAATCCCAGTCAACAGAAGTCTTGATCGCATCTTTGGTGATCTGCCGTACAAGGGTACCATTTACGGAATAGATAGAAACCGTACATTTTTCAGGCAGGTTGGTGATTTTGACCCGGTTATCCAACTGGTCCGTTTCATAACCAGAGTATCCATAGTATGGATTGGGGACTACATTGATCAGGTCGAGGGCTGATTTGGCGATCTTATTATCATTCAGTACAGTTGCAATATCTTCCGTAGTGAAGGTATACATCGGCCAGTTATTGTTTTGCGGAGCATCAGCCACGATATCGGGAGTAGCATAATTTCTTGCATAGGGTTTTCCGACGCGGATCTTGATCCTGGCGTCGTTGTTGAGCCATTCTTTTCCGGTTACAGCCATTGGGATACTCACCCACATGGCACTGGCATAAGCATACAAGCGGTAATTCGGGTCAGCGAGCAGGCCACGGGCCCAGGCTCCGAAATCATAAGCAGGGGCATCCAGTTCAGGATGGCCAGGCTCATTGTATTTCTTGTGGGCGAAAACGTAAATGTAATGTTTCCCGCCAAAGAGGACTTTGCCTAAGTTGCTGTATACGTGAGTACTATAATATGGATTGGATGGGTCGAGGTCGGTTGGGTTAAAGATCATATCCCTTCCATTTTCAGACACCAGCCAGGAGTCTTCGCCAAAGGCTATATTCAGACGTTCACCGGTTTCAAGGTTATAGGCATATCCCGGGAACCAGCCCATACCCTCGTCATCAATAAAGTTCGGGTCTTCGGCGTTAGGACTTGATCCTGAGTTGGGCTCGGCATATTTGCCGTTTTTGTCAACGGAAGGTGATTTACGGACATCGAATTTTTCAGCATTACCCTGTGATAAGATTTTATCGGGGCACATCTCGATGACCGGGCAGCGGGTCCATTTTGACTTATCGCTTGTCAATACAATATCCACACTGGCCAGTTGTCCCATCTGGAACATAAGTTTTGAAGGCCTTGTAAATGCAGGTCCGGCCTCATCCTGTTCTTTTAAAGAAGTCAGGTTATAAGGAGCCCAGGTTCTTCCGACTATCTTTTCAAAATCCTCGTTTGCATCATAGGCAGTTCCGGGATTTGTGCTATTACCGGTTAAATCCCAATCATTGAGTGTGGTGTTATTCGGATCAGCGAGCAATCCCGAACGGATCCAGTTCAGCGATCCGGGGTTGTCGAGGTCAGGAATACCGGTAAACCAAATCTTTGAACTATCGGCGAAAGAGATGGAAGATTCGATGTAGCCGTTCTGGAATGCTCCGGCGGCTCCGGGATTAACCACCTGCCTGATCTGGATCGATAATCCGAGATCGAGGAACAGCTGCTCATTATCCACGGAAATATCAACCTTGGAAGTATCTACTGCGCTGGTACTGTTGTTTATTAATACCCATTTAGCTTTATCGATACCTGCAGTTGCGTCCGGAACAAATTTAATGGTATAGTTCCCCGATTTAACGTTGAGGGGGTCAATCACCTTAACATTCACCGGTCCCCTGCTATTCTGGTAAGTCGGGTTTTTCACGATGAACGGAGGCGTGGTAATTTGCATCAGCTGGTCTTCGCTCTCGCTGGTCCAGTCGAGTGCCAGTCCGCCATTACCCTGTCCTTCGATACGGGTGATTTTAGGTCCGTCTCCATATGAACAACTAAGGCCCGTACCGTTGGCTTCAGGACTGTTGATATGTGGGATGGCTGTCTGGACCTTGGGTTGTTTACGACCGATCAGATACGGTTTCTTTTGACCAAGAAGACCGTCCTTAGTATTTGGGTCCTGGGAGTAAGGCAAATAGTTATTGTACCCATAAGCAATGGCAACAAAATAGTATTGCTTATGGTTGACCAGGCGTTTATCCCCGGTCGCAAACTGGTCCTCAGTAACCACGAATGAGTGCTGAATACCGCGATCGGTCCCTTCTACCATTTTTACCGGCACATTAGCTTGTAATTCCTGGTTGTATTCATAGTTGATCAGGGTCATTACATTGTCTCCCTTAAGGTCGCACTGGGCTACCTGCCTGGCCTGGTCAAGATTGGTAAGATCAGTTACCGTGGCATTGACCAGCTGGAAGATCTGGTAACCCTGGAATTTATAGGTTGAGTCCCACCGGTTGGGGTTCCATATCTGGATGGTATCTCCGGGGATGGTATCGTGACCGGGAGTAACACTATCGAGGTCCGGGGTTATGATATTCGGGTCAATTTCAGTATATTTTTCAAACTCATTGTTCGATCCTTTGTAATTCTTCAGATAAAGGATGATCTCACGGTCGAGTTCCTGAACGATCAGATCGGGATGATCAGGTCCTTCGAGAACTTTGAAACAGTTTTCAAAAAGCTTCTGACATTTATCGTCAACGGTCTTCAGCAGTACAACCGAGCCCCAGGGACCTCCTGAAGTAGCCCTGGCCCAGGGAATCCCGACGGTGATATAGTTAACGGCACCGGGTTCAAGGGTAAAAGGACCGGCGGATTGCATAAAACGTCTGTCCCATGGAGGGTTCCCAACATTAGCTTCTGTCCATATTACTCCGGAACCGCCGGCACCAGTTTGGAAACCTGCCGGTTGAACGCCTCCGGTTCCCCAGTTACAGGGGTCGGAGAGTTCAGGAAACATAAAATCGCAGGCAGGTCCGGTAGCGCCGGAGTTGGGGTGGGCATTTCCGCCATATAACATTTTTATCCCGTCTTTCCATATCCCGCGAAGGAAATTGTAATATTCAGGTGCTTTTTCGGGGTCACTGGTAGGCCCTGAAGTCAAGTTGGAATGATAAACAAACCTTCTCATACCGAAACGTTCGTTGTCTATGATACCATCATCGAAATTCACCCCATTAATACTCACATCGCACATTATTTTTCCATCCGGGCCGATTTTAGGGTTGTCCAGTCCATCGGGATCCATATAAGGGCCCTGGAAAAAGTCGACTCCAACAGCGGGTGGCTGGACTCCGTATTCATCGGCTTTCCCCGAACCGTCTATGGCATTTCCGTTGTAACAATATCCCAAACCACGTTTTACATCGCATCCTACATAATCATCCCATGCATAACCCAGGTCTGTATCAACCCATTGCGAGAAATAGGTTTCCGTTAAGCGGTAGGTCGACCGGTTGATAATTTCATAAGAATAGAAAGTCATGCTGTTGATCTCGTCATTGGTGGAAAATCCAAAGGCCTGGGCCCGGATCTCTAATCCGATAGGGCTTCCGGTTGTTTCGCTGTGAAGATTTCCTTTGTCATTGAATACCCACCAGATGGTCTCATCGCCTTTCAGCACCTGGTCAGCAAGAATTCCTCCCCTGACAATACCTTCCGTTGTTTCGGGAGTAGGTGCATTGGCTTTACACAGCTCATTTTTAAAGTCATAATAAGGATAGTCCCCGTCATTTTCAGGGTCATAAACCCCATTCTTTGGTTCCCTGTCAAAGAAGGGTGCCAGATAAGGACTTTGCCCTTTGCTTTCATCACCGTTACCGGGCCATTGAAGAATGGATTTCGAGATTTTAAATCCGGGATCAGACGCTTTGTCCTCCCACCAGAGGCGAAACACATCGACTTCGGCCTTGGTGACCCGGAAATGTTTATCATAGCTGGCGCAGATGTCAGCCGTAATATTGGCGTTCCCGTCAATGGTCAGGGGGCCGGGCCAGTAGTCGTTGCCTTTGCCTCTGTACCGTTGAGCAGCCAGTTTCAACTGACCATTCACATCCAATCCCCCGATCCATAAGGAGGCAGAGAACATGGCGGTTTTCTCGGTATTGCCCGGAACGAAATACTTGGCGACACCCTGAAGGTCCCACCACATATCTCCGCCGGTATTGATACGGCAACGGACATTATTTACCCAAAGGTCGGTAAAGGCTGCTCCGGCAGCACATGCTGCTGCAGCAGATTTTGTATCGTTGGAGGATTTCGTTACCCATGGATTCTTATATGCATAGCTCCCCTCCGTTACCAGGAGTCCAAACAATGCAATCATTAAGAGTCGGACAGCACTTTTCATGGTTATATTCATTTTTTTAGTTTCTTAGAAATTGATAGAGACGCCCAAACGAATTCTCCTTGGCTGGCTATAACTGTAAGGAGAATTTTCACTAATACGGTACATATCTATAAATGACTGTGAATCAGTCCTTATAGCGATATCTGGTTGCGCTTGCGGGGAAGCCAGGTAGCCGTCATCATCGGGATTACCGGTTGCCCGGTAGACGCCAAGGATGTTTTGAGCATCAAGCACGTTAAGGATCTCGAAATAGACATTCATAAAGACATCTTTACCCTTTTTGCCTTTACCCCAGGTTAAGGAGAAATCGCGGTCGATACGGGCATCCATCCTGAACTGCCAGGGAAGCCTTGAACCATTGACAGAACCGATAAGAATGCTGTTTCCACCGAGGAAGCCCGCCCTGCTGGAACGGCTGAAGGGAGTTCCTGATCCGCCGTTAAAAGTTATACTGGCTCCGGTATTCTCGAAAATATCATACACTTTAACTTTCTTGGTCCCTTTGATTTTCTTCACATACCTTGGTCCGTTATATTTGGGACCTCCCTCGTAGCGGTAATCGAACACCAGGTTAAGGGCATGGCGCCTGTCGGCGTCAACCGGGAAAGTACTCCTGAGGTTCCTGAGCTTCGGCTCGTTGGAAAGGACCAGGGACCTGGCTGATTCGTTGTCGGAACCCGTGCCGTCGGCAAACTGTAAGGTGTAACTGGCCCGGACACGGGCATTGCCGGTTCTTCTCAGGTCATAAGTCACACTTAATCCCTTAACTGTACCAAAGTCGATATTATTATAGGAGTAATAAGGTTTCGGATAAGCTCCGGCATAAAAGTACATGGAGATCTGGTTTCTCATTTCCCTATAAAAGGTGGAGATATTCAGAGATGATGAATTTGATAATTTCTGCTGGAAACCGACCTCATAGTCAATGGTTTTTGAGGATTTCATGTTTGGATTACTGATAAAAGCATTCCCAATACTTTCCATAAAAAGATAATTGGTCGGATCGAACCTGAGGGCACCGGTAGGACGTTGGGTGAGCACGTCATAATGGGCAAAGAACAAGGCTTCGTCTGAAATCGGGAAGGAGAAAGAGATACGGGGCAGGAGGTTGGTTTGGGGTTCGTAATCTTTGAAAGCGCTGGCTTTTATTTCTTTATCACCGGGATTCAGCAGATAAGGCGGATTGTTTGTTCCCAGTCCGTATGCTTCCGGGTCGGGAATTTCTGTTCCGGTTGAGGTAAACCATTTACTGCCGATACGATATCCTTTAATTGCGGTAGGACTGGTTGCATTGTCAACATAAACAATATAGTCGGGTCCCATATTAGTGGGATGATCCCCCAGGTTTGTCACTTCTTTTACTGTTTTGGCTTCATATAAAAGATAGGGATCCTTCAGAACCATCTGGTTGGCATCGAAACGGTCGACGCGTAAACCGACGTTAAAGATCAGGTCGCTGAAAGCAAACTTATCCTGGATATAACCGGCCATATAGATGGGTTCGAAGGCGCCGATCTCCCTTTTATAATTGCCGAATTCGTCCTTGGCTGTAAAGAAATCGGAAAATTTGGGTTTACTGGTGAGTTTCTTTCCAGTGTAATCATACCCATAGTAAGCAACCAGCGAACGGCCCTGGTTAAAAAGTTCATCGGCACTGAACATATCCACGCTGAAGATGCCCGGATCATAGCTGTCGACATCGATCCAGTCCGAACCGTTGGGGTCAAGGCCTAACTTCTTTCTCAGGTTATAATCAAAATAACTTTGCTTGGTAAGGTCGATCAGGTCCGGATAATTCACGGTATCCTGGAAGACGCCCAGGTCATCATAAACAGGTTCAGGATGGGATTTATCACCGGCCTGGGAGATATGCTGATTTACCAGACCTGTTCTGGGGTCGATCAGTGTCCAGAACCCGACAGGGGAATACCCGAAATAATTATCCTTTCTTTGTTCATACTGGATACCGAACTGAATGGCATGGTTACCGATATCGGCGGAGGCATTCAGGTTAATGCTGATCTGTGAATTATCGCTTTTGCCGTATCCGTCATATTGTGTTCCCGGGGAATCCCAAAGTCCATAAATGTCCGGTGAATTGGCTGTTGATGGCCCTTGTCCGTTAAGGAGGGCGCCTCCCAACTGATATTGAACCGGGTTTTCCAGGTGTCCGGAAACCTGGTTGACAAAGAGGTCACGATAATAAGTTGTATAGTTGGCAATTTCGGGGTTCAGATTTGAAGGTTCAAACCAATATAAGGTATCCCTGTAACCAGTCTGAACTCTTACGTTGTTAAATCCCAGCACCGTATCGTTACCCAATTGATAGGTTTTTGCCCGGTGCGAAGTAAACTTACCTACATATCCATAATCAAATAACTTATCTTTATGGACGGCATCCTGAGCTATCTGGTTGTTCCGGGTATAGTCGGCCTGAACTGAATAATATACATTCTTGATTACTGACTTGTTTTCCTTACTGTCGGGGAAGCGCTGGGTAAACCTGCCGAAAACCCTGTAAGTGGTGGCTATGACCTGCGCATTTTTGTTCCAGTTCATCAGCGAACTTTCAAAGTCATAAGCCCTGTAATTCTGATAGTTGTATGAACCGCCAAGGGTCAGGTTTGTCGTTTGGGTGGTTTTAATATCAAATTTTCCTGAAAAGTTAAAATCCAGGCTTTTTGAATTCAAGGTATGGTCAATCACCTCCAGGTCGCTTTTGCGGATAAAGTCAGCATTGCGGTAAGTACCTCCTGAGGTTAGTCCGGCAGGTCTCAGTGGGTTGGCAACCAAATCATTGTAAACATCATCTTTCAGCTTATAGAGATCGATGGATGAAGGACGGCCGTCGATATTATATGAAAAGTCGCCTGCGATAAAGTAACCCAGGATAGCCTGTACATTGGAAGAGTCTTTGTGCCTTTTCAGCAACGGTCCCTGCATATTGAATCCCAAGCGGTTATAGCCGTATTTATCGAGAAACTGGGAAGTTTCCAACTCCAACCCGGCACCGAAGATCCTTGAAGGGCCCCTGGTTGTAACGTTGATAACACCACCGGTGGCATCCCCGTACTGGGCAGGCAGTCCCCCTGTGATAACCGTCACCTCTTCGATGGATGACTGGGGCAGGTTGGATGAACCCCTCACCTTCATTCCATCAATGTACATGACCGTTCCCTCGGTTCGCTGACCCCTGACGCTGCCGCGTTCACCGTCGGCCGAGAATACACCGCCCACCGTAGTGGCTACGGCATCTGCGGTACGGGTCGGCATCTTGGCTATTTCTTCAGAAGTTACTGTACCTCCAGTGGAAGTTTTGTCCTTACTGAGAAGAGGAACCTTATAATCAACCACTTCGAAAGTTTCCAACGCCACAGTGGTTGATTCCAGTTCAACATCCTCAAAAGTGATTTTATCGGAGTTGATAACAACGCCTTTTACCATAATAGGCTTATAGCCTACATAGGTAGCTTTAAGATCATACTTGCCGGGAGTAATCGGCTTGATTGTAAAGTTCCCATCGAAATCTGTAGTAGTACCCCCTATTTGTGTACCCCCCGATTCAATTACGATGTTAGCGAAAGGAATAGGCTCTTTTGTGCCCTTGTCCCTGATCTTTCCCTTTAGTGTTCCTGATTGCGGGAAAACTAACGAGCTGGTAAACAATAAGATCCCAAATGTAAAGAGTAATTTTCGCAACATAAAGTGAGTTTTATTTATTAATCTAGATTTTCCGCCAGAAAAAGTGGGTAAAGGTAAAAATAAATTTCGTTAGAAAACCAAAAAAAATAGATGAATCCCCCAATTTATAGGACGAATTAAACTTCGAAACAAGTTGAATATCAATATTAATGACACAAGACTAGCGTCTAACTTTATTTTGTGAATAAGTCGTTTTGCCAAGACTTCAACCTCAACCGGGAATTGCCTAATTTTGGTTAACCGAACCAAATCCTTATTATCTGTTATAACTTATTGATTATGTTAAGATTACATTATATTGAAAGAAAGGTTATCACCATTAGCCGCTTATGGAAATTTGCTCTGCTGACGGTTGTTATTGGTCCACTACTTTTTATAACATCCTGCAATAAAGATGTTTACAATGACCCCGGAAACAATCCCACCATCGCGTCCTGGCACATGTTGAACACCCTGCCGATACAGGTTTCATTAAACTCGGTTTATTTCAGGGATGACTTAAGCGGCTTTGCGGTAGGTGACTCAGGCATCATGATGAAAACGACCGATGGAGGTAATACCTGGAATTTCTCCTATCAATTCCCTGGTTATCAATTATTTAAGATTAAATTTGCAACTTCCCAGGCAGGCTGGATCTGCGGATCGAAGGGGTTGTTGCGCTACACACAGGATGGTGGGAATACCTGGACTGCCAAGAATCTTGGAACCCAGGCTTCTTTCCACGACCTGTTCTTTTCGGGCGACCGGGGTTGGGTGGTCGGGAGCGCCGACTATGACACCACGGCAAGCATCTGGTATACCACTGACAAGGGTGTTACCTGGACAAAACAGCTGTCAGGCACCCACTCTATGCTCAGGGGAGTTTGTTGTATCGACAGTCTGGGCTGGGCTGTAGGTTTTAACGGGTCGGTCATTGCCACGTATAACTGGGGAGAACAATGGGATTCCCTGCATTCCGGAACCCTGAAAAATCTGAAGCAGGTTGTATTCAGAGATAAGCAGAATGGTGTTGCAGTGGGTGAGTCCGGAACGCTGCTGATGACAAATGACGGGGGGCAGAACTGGACAGTTGGAACAGCCCTGACCTATTACAACCTGAGTGACATTTACTTTTTCAACTTTAACCACGGCTGGATAGCGGGCGATAACGGGAAGATCTTTACAACCACCGACAGCGGCAAGAGCTGGTCGCCGGAAAATACAGGGGTTACAGGCAATATCAGCCAGGTATTCTTTACCGGCCTGTTGAATGGCTATGCCGTTGGAACGGATATATACGGCAGGGGTTTCATATTGAGATACAATTAGTTGAGTTATTCATGATCCCTCCTCATACCATTCAGACCATATTAGAAACCGCCAGGATTGAGGAGGTTGTTTCTGACTTTGTTCACCTGAGGAAAAGGGGGATCAACCTGATAGGGCTTTGTCCTTTTCATAACGAGAAGACCCCTTCATTTACCGTATCACCGGCCAAAAACCTCTTTAAGTGTTTTGGTTGCGGCAAGGGGGGAAATTCCCTGAAATTCATCATGGAGCACGAGCGGCTTTCCTATGTGGAAGCGCTCAGGATGCTTGCTGCGCGGTACAATATCGAGATAGAGGAGAAGGAACTCACCGATGAGCAAAAGGAAGCCCAGAATGAGAAAGAGAGTCTGATGGCTCTCACTGCCTTTGCCGCCCAGTACTTTTCTGAAGCTCTTTTAAATACTGAAAAAGGGAAAGCCATCGGGTTAACGTATTTTAAAGAAAGAGGGTTCAGTTCGGAGACCATCCGTAAGTTCCAGCTTGGATACAATCCCGATCAATGGGATGAGTTTACCCGTTTTGCCCTCGGCAAGGGATACCAGCTCACCTACCTGGAAAAGGCTGGTTTTACTATTGTTAAAGACCAGCAGCATTACGACCGTTTCCGTTCAAGGGTGATTTTCCCTGTCCAAAGCCTCTCGGGAAGGGTAATCGGATTCGGGGGCCGCATTGTCGGGCAGGATACATCCAGGGCAAAGTACATCAATTCACCGGAAAGCGAGATCTATCATAAGAGCGCTACCTTGTATGGAATTTATTTTGCCCGGAATGCCATTCTTTCAAAAAACGAATGCTACCTGGTGGAAGGGTACACGGATGTCATCTCACTGCACCAGGCTGGTTTTGAGAATGTTGTAGCATCATCAGGCACTTCGCTTACCACCGAACAGATCAAACTCATCAAGCGGTTCACGCCAAATATCACCATTCTTTATGATGGGGATGAAGCCGGTATCAAGGCCTCGTTCAGGGGAATTGACATGATACTGGAGGAAGGGATGCATGTAAAGATCGTACTGTTTCCCCGGGGTGAGGACCCTGATTCTTTTGTCCGGAAAAACCGCCAGGCCGATGTAGCTGAATTTTTGCATACCCAGGCTAAAAATTTCATCACATACAAAACCAGGTTGCTACTGTCTGAAGCGAAGGACGATCCCATACAACGGGCCCAGCTGGTTAAAGAGATCGTCCAGTCCATCTCCCTCATTCCCGACCAGATCTCCAGGGGCATCTATATTAAGGAATGCAGCAACCTGATGAATATCCCCGAACAAACCCTCATCAATGAGCTGAATAAGCTGCTGCGTAAAAGTTTCGAAAAGAAGTCGCTGGAAATGACGGGCGGAGGGATCGCCGATCTTCCCGACCTGACCGTTCCTTCTGTTCCTCAGCCTATCTTTGAGATCAGTGAAAGCGAATACCAGGAAAAAGATATTATCCGGCTTCTCCTCAATTACAGCCATGAAGTGATCCATATACACCACGAAGAAAATCCGGATGTCGTTCAATCGGTCAAGGTGGGTGATTTTATTATCCAGGACCTGGTAAAAGATGAGATCAGTTTTTCCAACCCCATCTACCAGGCAATCTTTAACGAATTCCTTTCGCGGCAAAATGAAGGCTTTCTACCTGATGATCAGTATTTTATTCAGCACCCACAGGAAGAGATCGCCCAAACGGCCGTCGATCTGCTGAGCAGCCCCTATTCCCTCAGCAAGAACTGGGTTGAAAAGAAAAAGATTAATGTGCCAACCGAAAAATCCATCCTGGCAGAAGCGGTAACTTCTTCAGTGCTTTCCTTCAAACTCAGAAAAGTCGAGAAAATGATCACGGAAATCCAACGGCAGATGAAAGTTGCTGTTAATGAGGAAGAAAGCATCCTCCTGATGAACCGGCAGCTGTTCCTTATCCATGTTAAAAAAATGATCTCCGAAACCCTGGGAAGGATCATTACCCGGTAAAAGCTCATTTCGTGGCCATAAATGCACTTTCCCTGGCAAGTCTTGAATTCCATTTGGCCATCAGCTCCCGGAGGTCTTTGTAATATCCGGGTCCGGGATAAGGGACCGGGGTCTTCACAAGCTTAATGCCTTTGGACCAGAATACTTTGTTCCCTTCTTTTTTGCACTCAATCGTTACGTACCCCGCCTGGTTATTCAGGGCTATGCGGGGAATGGGATTCAATAGCTCCCATTTTTCGGGCAGGGTCAGCTCGAACTCACAGGCTTCTGAAATGGTATAGGGTATTTCAAAAGGGTTATCCCTTGCAGGGGTCATTTCCCCTATATGCCAGGTGCTCAGGCCATAGTCGGTAACCGGCCATTCAAAGAAATAATAATCACCCTGCCTGTTGAAAGCATCCTTCTTGTCAATTTTTGCCAACAACCTGGTGAGAATGGGTTCTTTATCTGTTATCCTGCTGTTTATCAGGTCTTTGGATGAAAGTCCTCCCTTTAGCCCTGCAGCACCTTTCTTTTCATCTCTGATAAAACTGAAGAAAGGATTACAGTTTCCCTGAAGCCAGAGGTCGAAATCACCCGAAAGGCTGTTATCGGTACTCATCACACCTTTACATTTGAGGATCACCTGGTTGTTGTCCGGCAATTTGATCTGAAACGGCTTCCCATTTTCTTTGGGAGTTAAGGGGACAAGGGTGTTGGACAATTGCCTGTATATCTGGTTCTGATCATCCACACCGGTCACTGAGAGCAGGATAGGATCATGATTTTCCAGCGCAACCCTGACCATGATCTTCTGTATCCCCATCAGGTTACCCATACCGATATCATAATAACCGGGATAAACGGCCATAGGTATAGCATTGATGTTGAGCGCGTTAAAAATTGCCGTCATCAAAATCGATTTTTCAGCTTCAGTCCCTCCGGCGCTTTTCCAGGTTTCTTCCGGGGTACGTACCCTGAACCCAAGATATTGGATCGGAATGGGATACAGGTTAAATTCATTCACCACTTTCTCCTGGACTTTCAACACCAGTTTCAGCGGGTCGGGATTCTCTTGTTTCAGGTTATCGGCCCATTTTTTGATCTCATCAGTGTAAATAAACTGAAAAGCAGCCTGTTTGGTAAGGGTATTCAACACCTCAGCCATATCGCGTGCAGCGCTGAATATCAGCGTAGGAACAAATTTCGGTTCATCCGGCTGGTTTCCTTCAGGAAGATAATATTCCGGATACAGGTTTGCGGTCCAGAAATAGGTTCTGTAGGTGGCATCCTGGGTGATCACAGGTTCAATATCCTTATTTAACAACCTGAAATTCAATGGAGTATTAAGAGGGACATTAATTTTCATCTGCCAGTCTTTCACCGGGCCGGCTTCTTCCAGCTGCTCCATTCCCATCATGGAAGGCATAAAACCCTTTTTGGTAGTAATTGTATAGGAGATGAATATGATTGCTCCAACTTCCAGACCGGTATGGGTTACGACCATTTCCCTGAGATGGTTGTAAACAGGCACATTGGCAGCTGACCGCGGCAAGACTTCATTGAATGCATTCTTCGGGGTTATAATCTTTTTACCGTCGGCCATCAACGTGTAACATTCATTAATGGTCAGCTTCTGATATTCGGGGTTATAGGTGATAAAAGTTTCCCCGTACAGCTTCTGAAAGGCAAAGTGGGTGAGCAGTTTAATTCTTTTTGTACTACGGAACTCTATTGATCCGTCTTCCTTCAGGGTATACTCTTTCTTTACCTGGAGGATTTCCGCATCAAAGGATTTAGGGTTGGGTTCATCTCCCAGAACCTTTCCACTTATCATCGTAACTATTAAAATGCCAAGCAGTTGTATTTTATGTTTCATAATGTACATATGGAGTATGGGGTTAATTATTTCTTATCGATGGCCAGAATTACTTTCTGTTCTGCCATTTTATTCTGATTTTCAACTATCTGCCTGAAGTCGGTCCAGTCTGCCGGTTCATATACTCTTTTTCCCAGGACGATTTTCTGGTTCATTTTGATAACGTCCTTTCTGTCAGTCATTTCATATTTACCGGAATACGAACATATTGTTCCTGAAACAGGCTGTACAGCCGGTTGAACGGTCAGGTGGCAGGGATACGGCAGGTTGATGGTCTCGGTAATTTCCACCTCACGGGAGCAGCGATCCCTGAAGGGAAATTTCTTTTCTTTTGAATTAGTGCTGAAATTCAGCTGGCCCTGGGCCGATTTGAACAGGTTAGATGCGATAAGGGAGGTGAAAATGATCTCTTTCCCGGTAACCAGGGCAAAGCCGGGGATAGTGTACTGGAATTCCAGCAGTATGGGGCCGGCCACATAGTTATAGGGATCCTGCTTGGTATTGTCTGCATAATTTACCATGTTAATAATGGCTGCAGGCGAAATTCTCAGCAATTCTTTTTCCAGTTGTTGTTTCCACCGGGCTTTATAGCCACCTGTGAAGATCCTCCGTATGGCAGCGTCTGACTGACCTTCGGCAGTAACACGGAATCCTCCCATCAGGGTTCCGTCGGGTAAAATTTGTGAATTTCCTTCGATCCTGAGGTAATGGGCTTCGGGAGGGGAAAGGGGGGTCTCCATCAGATCGGCCCCTTCAGGGACTCCCATCAGGTAATTCTG
This sequence comes from Bacteroidota bacterium, assembly GCA_026391855.1. Taxonomy (GTDB): domain Bacteria; phylum Bacteroidota; class Bacteroidia; order Bacteroidales; family CAIXZF01; genus JAKLIX01. The sequence goes on from JAPLDE010000252.1 coordinate 50,769, forward strand.
CTGTTGTTCGGCACTCGACCACAATTCCCTGGTAAAGGGAACCCAGGTGGGATCAAGCAACTGGTATTGTCCGTTTCTTCTTTGCACTATGGTAACACAGTGGTTGAACTGGTCGGCCACGATGCGGTCGATGCGGCTGCCTGCCATGGTCATGGCCGGGTACGACCTGAATCCGGCTGCTCTCAGCATGGTAATCAGCATTCCGGCTTTGTCCTTGCAAACCCCCGCCCTGTCGGTGAAGGTCATATCGCCCTTATGAAGGGTATATCCTTCTCCTTTCCCCATCGAAATGCCTGAATACCGGATCTCATCCCCGCACCAGTGGGTCAGGCGCGAGATCGAATCCAGCTCATCCAGGGCCCCTTTCAGGATCTCATCAACCTTGGCCTTTATTTCAGGTGAAAAAGTGAAACTGCCAAAATCTTCATTGACCCCATAGAACCAGACCGATTTGGACTGCCAGTCGGGACTGGTCGATAACAGCAGCTTTAATCCCACGTCCGATTTGGCTACCATTCCTGATTCGGTTTTCATGGGCATGAGGCTTTTGCCTGTCCAGGTGAATCGTTGCTGATCCTTATTTTTCTCCTCTGTATAGACCAGTTCACCATTATAGACCTTGTAATTCAGCTTCTTATCCGCCGGTAAACTGACCTGGTATACTTTTTCCAGCATCGGGTCTTCAGTCCAGAAAGGAACAATATCATAAAAATTGCCTCTCATGGGAGGGATGTAGTTTTCATCATCTCCTTCAAGCAAGGCATAGGTGAAACCTTTTTTAAACAGGAAGACTTCCACGGCATCCCCCGGCTCGAGCCTGCCCACGGCCAGCATTTTTTCCCTGGCTCCCCAGTAAATGGCCCTGGCCGGGGCCGGGTAATCCAGCACTTTGGTCATATCCAGCACTTCCATGCTGCCTTCTTTACGGTATATCACCACTTTTCTGATCTCTGACAAGGCCGTCTGAGGGTCGTAGTCGTACTTTACCACGGCCAGGTCAAGGGCTCCTGCAGGAGTCAGTATTTTATAGAGGCTATGGGTAAAGAAGAAACTCAACCCCGATTCCTGCACTTCAACCCGTGTGCTGTCGAAAATGACCAGCTTCCCGTTATCGGGGAAATCGGCTGCCGTACCGGCTTTTTTTACCAGGTCTTCCACAGGCCCCGCCCAGAGCCGGGTCAGGCCGAATAAAACTCCCAAAAGGGGAAGCCAGAATTTTCTCATACTATTTTAGTTATTTTATGCAAATGTACCTATCAATTAGTAATCCTCATGAAATGTCCTGAATTACGGGAGGTTTGTTTCACTGTCACTTTTCTCTCATTTTCCTGAAAAAATCTCTGAGGATCTCTCGGCATTCTTCTTCCAGTACACCCCCGGTTACCTCTGTCCCGGGATGCAGAAGGGGTTTCCCCAACAAGGTATACCCTCTTTTTTCATCCCTGCACCCGTAAACGATCCTGGTGAGCTGGGTCCAGTAGGCAGCCCCGGCACACATGGGACAAGGTTCCAGGGTAACATATAAAACACAGTCTTCCAGATACTTACCTCCAAGATAAGTAGAAGCCGAAGTAAATGCCTGCATTTCGGCATGGGCAGTGACATCATTCAGCCTCTCCGTCAGGTTATGGGCCCTGGCGATGATCACTCCCCTGCATACAATGACAGCCCCGATAGGAATTTCATCCTCCATAAAAGCCTTGCGGGCCTCTTTCAGGGCTTCCTTCATATAATATTCGTCGGAGTGTTTAATGGCCAAGGCTTACCAGTTCAGTCGTTTTTTCAGCTCCTGGGTTTCCCGTTCATACCCCGCTTTTCCCAGCAGGGCGAACATATTTCTTTTATACTCTTCCACCCCGGGTTGGTCGAAAGGGTTCACATCAAGAATATAACCGCTTAAAGCACAGGCAAATTCAAAGAAATAGATCAGTTCTCCAAGGTAGTACTCGTTAATTTCGGGAATGATCAGTTTCATGACAGGCACGCCTCCATCCACATGAGCCAGGAGAGTGCCCAGTTCAGCCATATGGTTGATCCGGCCAAGATTGGTCCCCGACAGGAAATTGAGCCCGTCAAGATTCTGGGCTTCTTCAGGGACCACAGCCTTCCTTCGGGGTTTTTCGACGGAAAGCACAGTTTCAAAGAGCACCCTTAAACCGTCCTGCAAGTATTGACCCATCGAATGAAGGTCGGTGGTGAAATTCACCCCGGCCGGAAAGATACCCCGGTTCTGTTTGCCTTCACTCTCTCCGTACAACTGTTTCCACCATTCTGTAAAGTAAGAAAGACCGGACTCATAGTTTACCAGCACTTCCACCGGTTTCCCTCTACGGTAAAGCAGGTTCCTGACAGCGGCATAGAGGGCTGCAGGGTTTTCTTCAAACAATGCGGATGAGTTGACAACAGTCTGCATTTCCACCGCTCCCTCCACCAGTTTACGGATATTGAATCCGGCCACTGCGATAGGCAGCAGGCCGACCGGGGTCAGCACCGAGAAACGGCCTCCCACATCGTCAGGAATAACAAAAGATTTGTATCCCTCCTGGTCGGCCATCGTTTTCAAAGCTCCCCGGAGTTTATCGGTAATGGCAATGATCCTGTCTCCAGCCCCTGATTTTCCGTATCTTTTTTCCAGTTCCTGTTTTAGCAGCCGGAAAGCGATTGCAGGCTCAGTGGTGGTCCCGGATTTTGAGATCACTATCACCGAAAACGCTTTGTCACCCAGGAACTCCATCAAATCGGCCATATAATCCTCACTCAGCTGATGCCCGGCATATACGATCAACGGGTTTCCTTTATGATACCTGAAACCCGCGAAAGCCGGTGTTAATGCTTCAATAACAGCCCTTGCCCCAAGATAGGAACCACCAATCCCTATCATTACAACTACTTCCGACATTTCTCTCAGGAAAGCAGCACTCCTTTCCAGGGACTCAAACTCTTCGGAAGAGATATCCCCCGGCAAATCTATCCAGCCAAGGAAATCACTGCCCTTGCCGGACTTCGACAGGAGTTGCTGATGCTGATAGAAGATCTCCTTTTGTATGGAAATGAGTTCTTCCTGCTCAATAAATGGAAGAACGTTTTCGATGTCTAAACGCAGGTCTTTCATACTCGTAATATATTCAACTGGTATATCTGATACAAAAATAAACTTTTCTGGATGTTCTCAACCGGTTGGTGACGGTGATCGCACTCCTTAGGGTTATTTTTCTGTATCTTAGCCTGTAAAAATAGTAAAACTTTCTTCCCTACAGGCATGAACACCTTTCGCAACCTTGTATTATTTTGCATTAACCTGTTTATAATCATCATCTTATCTATCCGGGTATTGGCTTTTACCTACCAGGTAGGCCCGACCCGGCCTTACCAAAACCCTTCTCAGGTTGGTGGGCTGGTAGGAGACAACGATACGGTGGAAATCGATGCCGGTCTTTACCTTGGCCAGGATGCCTGTGTGGTCTGGTTAAAAGACAACCTGGTTATCAGGGGTGTGGGTGGGATCGCGCATATGGAAGCAGCCGGGGCTTCGGTATGGGGTAAAGGCATCTGGGTAGCGGCAGGTAACGGGTTGTTCATCGAGAATGTTGAGTTCTCTGGCGCTAGCGTTCCGGATAACAACGGGGCCGGGATCAGGCTCGACGGGATTGGCCTTACAGTAAAGAATTGTTACTTCCATGACAATGAAAATGGAATTCTGGGTGGAGCTTCCGGTGAAATACTGATCGAAAGATCGGAGTTTGCGCATAACGGATATGGTGACGGTTACAGCCATAACATCTATATCAACCATGCCCAGCGGCTTACCGTCAGGTACTGCTATCTTCATCATGCCCATATTGGCCATGAGTTGAAAAGCCGGGCGCATGAAAACTATATTCTGTATAATCGTATCAGCAATGAAAGCAACGGGGATGCCAGCCGGGAACTTGATCTTCCTAACGGAGGCCTGGCTGTAGTGATCGGGAACATTTTCCAGCAGGGACCCCTGACCGAAAACGGAAATATGCTGGCTTATGGTGCAGAAGGCCTGTCAAACAACCCTCCTCATGAAATGTACCTGATTAACAATACCTTGATAGATGAACGGGGTTTTGGCGGTCTTTTCCTTGATCTCCCGTTTTCCGGGATGGATCTCTTCAAAGCCTGGAACAATATCTTTGTCAGCCCAACCGCTGTCTGGATGGCCGGAGCGCCGGCCATCCTTGATTCATGTGCTAACCTTCTGGTGCCGGATAAAACCCAGCTGTTCTTTCTGGATACCCTCGGATATGATTATCACCTGACATCCGGTTCAACCCTGGCAACAGACCATGGCACTGATCCCGGTTTCCTGGGAAGTATGTCATTGCTCCCTGCTTTTGAATATGTTCATCCGTCGGATTATGTCCCCAGATCCCTTTTCCTTAATCCGGATATCGGCGCCTATGAATACAACCAGGCGACCGGATATCAGTCAATATCAGGTACTTACGCGAATTCCTTTTCTCTCCGGCAGGTTTCTGCTTCTGTTTTTTATCTTGAAGTTCACAATAGCCTGTCCAATAATGAGGTATCTGTTTTTGATATGGCCGGGAGAAAGGTCTGTCAGGCTGAAAAACGGCAGGGGAATATTTTCAGGATAGACCTGTCCGGACTCACAGGCGGAATCTATTTTGCTGTCCTGTTTGCTGATGGTAAAACAATTGCTGCGAAACTTCCCATGACCGTAAGGATTTATCCCTAAATTTGTCCTGTATGTGGAAAAACTGGATCACAACCATCATCATTCTAACTTCAATGGCCCTGGTCGGTATGGTGGGCATCCAGCTATACTGGATCCAGAATGCCATTAAGGTAAGGGAGGATAACTTCAGCCGAAGCGTCAACGAAGCCTGCTCAAACGTTATCTATAAACTGGAAAAGCTTGAAGCCGTGTCCGAAATCAAGCGGACCATGAGTTTGTTTGAAAGAGGAAATGAACTGTACACCCAGATCGACTCTGTTAAAGACCTGTACCTCAAGGAGATCGCTCTTCTTTCTTCCAGAAGTATAGCCGACAGTTTGTATTATAAGGACACCAGTAACATCACCATCCGTTACCAGGAAGATAAGACCGGGGAACAACCAGTCAATACTGATACTTCATTCGTTTATGCCATTAACCGAAAGATAAGAGACATCAACACCAGGATCTATGTGGGCGAACTGGGTGAAAAAGGGACTCCTGCCAGCATGCAGAAGCGGCAGAATGAGAGGATACGTAAGCTGATGAAGGAAAAATCATCCCTGATCAGCGATGTGCTGGATGACATGTTTAATGTTCGTCGCAAAAGATCGGTGGAAAAAACGATCGACTTCCGGCTTATGGACTCTCTGATCTCCGTCGAACTTCATAATAAAGGAATTTTAACTTCTTATGAATTTGGCATTTTCTCACCGCGGCGTAACCTGATGGTAATGGAAAAAACAGGATATTACCATAAGGAATTGATGAAGAAGACATACGCCTTCAACCTTTTCCCCCGCGAAGTTCTCAGGAACCCTGAATATATGTTCATCTACTTCCCGCATGAGCGTAAATATCTGCTTACCCAGATGCGGGGAATGCTGGCTATCTCAATTCTGCTGATGCTGGCAGTCATCGCTTCCTTTACTTTCACCACGCTGACTATCTTAAAGCAAAAGAAGCTCTCTGAGATGAAGAACGACTTCATTAACAATATGACTCATGAGTTCAAGACCCCGATATCTACGGTCTCCCTGGCCTGTGAAGCCCTCAACGACAAGGATATCATCAGGTCTGAAGACCTGGTCAATAATTACATACACATCATCCAGGAAGAAAATACCCGCCTGGGTAACATGGCTGAAAAGATTCTTCAGACAGCCATTCTTGAAAAAGGACAGGTAAGGTTAAAGACAGATTACATAAACATACATTCTGTTCTTAATGAGGTAATTAAGAACTTTAAAATGCAGGTTGAAATTAAAGACGGGATCATTGAAAGCAGCCTGAATGCCAAAAATCCCCTGATCGAAGCCGACAGGCTGCATATCGGGAACCTTTTCACAAACCTGATGGACAATGCCAATAAATACACCCCGAAAAGACCCCATATTATTATTTCTTCTGCCGATGGGGAAGAAGGTGTGATGATCACAGTAGAGGATAACGGTATCGGGATCAGCAAATCCAACCAGAAAAAAATCTTCGATAAACTATTCCGCGTTTCTACCGGTAACATACACGATGTCAAGGGTTTTGGTCTTGGACTGAGTTATGTAAAATTCATTGTTGAGAAACATGGCGGACATATTTCAGTAGAAAGCGAACTTGGCAAAGGCAGTAAGTTTATCGTATTTTTGCCATACCAAATGAAACAGAAATTTAATGATCATTACAACAAAACAGCTAAACCCTTTCAATCTCCTTTCCCATGGAAAAGCTAAAAATACTGTTGGCTGAGGACGATAAAAATCTGGGTGGTATTTTGAAGAACTATCTGGAAGCCAAGGGATATCAGACCCGGCTGGCCACCAATGGTGAGGATGCCCTGAGTGCTTTTCGTTCCGACCACTATGATTTTTGTATACTTGATGTGATGATGCCTGTGGTGGATGGGTTTACAGTCGCAAAGGAAATCAGGGCCGCCGACAAGAAGATCCCTATTCTTTTCCTTACTGCCAAATCGTTGCAGGATGATGTGCTGGAAGGTTTCAAAGCCGGCGGTGATGATTACCTGACCAAACCTTTCAACATGGAAGAACTGCTGGCAAGGATGGCTGCCATCCTGCGCCGGTCGCAGGTATCACTGGAAGTAGAACCCCGCTCAAGAGTGTTCCAGGTGGGAAAATACACCTTCGACTATCACCGTCAAAGCCTGGTTTATGAAAAGGTGGAACAGAAACTTACCTCTAAGGAAGCCGAATTGCTGAAACTTCTCTGCGACCATGCCAATCAGGTTCTCGACAGGAAAGTTGCCCTGGTAAAGATCTGGAACGATGACAGTTACTTCAATGCCCGAAGCATGGACGTTTATATTGTCAAATTAAGAAAGTTCCTGAGAGAAGATCCTACGGTTGAACTCATTAATGTTCATGGGGTTGGTTTCAAGCTTGTAACCAATACCTGATCTATTCCACGTATAATACCAATCCTTTAAGATAAGCTCCTTCCGGGTGAAAAAGCCCGGCAGGGTGATCGGGCGACTGACTGAGATGTTGGACTATCCTGACATTCCGCCCAGCCTCGATAGCTGCAGCCATCACACTCGACTGAAAGGTGTTGCGGTCTATGGCCTGTGAGCAGGAAAAAGTGAACAGTATACCACCCGGGTTTATTTTTTTAAGCGCATTCAGATTGATGTTAATGTACCCCTTGATGGCTTTGGATCTCATCTCCTGATGTTTGGCAAAGGCCGGAGGATCAAGGATGATAAGGTCAAATCCCTGCTGTAATCCTTCAAGATACTGCTTTGCATCAGCGGCTATGGTCGAAAAGTTACTTTCTTCGAAACCATTTTTTTTCAGGTTTGCGGAGACAAGTTCAATGGCCTTTTTCGAACTGTCGACTGCCTGGACAAAAGCGGCTCCGCCCCTCAACGCGTGAAGGCTGAAACCGCCCGAATAGCAAAAGACGTCAAGCACACGACAACCCCTGGCGTAATGTTCCACCACCTTTCGGTTTTCACGCTGGTCAAGGAAAAATCCGGTCTTCTGCCCCTGAAGGTCTAACTGGTATAACAGCCCGTCCTCCACCAGGTCAACCGCAATGGCCTCTCCAAGGAGGAAATTGTCAATCAGCTCATAATCAACTGTTTCCGATAAGATCTCCGCGCTTTTCTCGTATATAGCCTTTAGGCGCTCACCCATGACTTCTTTCAACATTATCGCAATTTCTTTCACAGCCAGGTGCATGCCCACACTGTGACACTGAATGACTGCCATGCCAGAATAATAATCGATGATCAGCCCGGGAAGCCCGTCCCCTTCACCATAAACCAGCCGGAAGGCTTCATTTTTCACAGGATCGGTCATTCCAAGCCTTTCCCTGTACTTGTAGGCCAGAGAAATTTTCTCTTTCCAGAAAGCCTGGTCGATTGGTAATCGTTTAAAAGAGAATAGCTTCAGGGCTATTGAGCCCGAAAGGGCATGCCCGGTCGCCAGGTAATCACCCCGTGATGAAAACACCTCGACGATGTCGCCTTCTTTGATTTTGCCATTTGCCCTGTCAATGGCCCCTGAAAAGATCCACGGATGAAAACGTTTCACCGGAACTTCTTTCCCGGGCTTCAGAAAAATACTCGGATACGTTCCCATCAGCTATTGTTGAAACAATTCAGCCTGATAGCCGGCTTCTTTCAGCAGGGAGATCACTTGACCGGCATCTAAAGCCTCACCTTCTACCGTCAACAAACGGTCTTTGTCGAAAATATCCACCTTCCATCCTGAAATACTGGGTTCACTGTCAAGGTATGGAGTGATGGCTGCCCTGCAACCATTGCATTTTACATTCGTCTTAAAAACCAGCTTTTGCATAATGTTCAGTTAATTTTGCTTTACAATGCAACAACAATCCACCGGTTTACAAGACAATTATTGTTTCAACATCTTGATCAACAATGTCTTATCTTTAGTTACCACCTGCAGGTAATACAATCCGGGCGTGAACCGGGCAGTTCCTATCAGCAGGGGTGAAGCCTGGTTATTAAGGGCAGACTGAAGTACCAGTTGCCCGTTGGCCTGGTAACACCTGATCTGTTGAATAACTTCGGAAGAGGGAAATGTCAGGTATGTCTGGCTGGTAAATGGGTTCGGAAAACAACGGAACTGATTGTCTTCTAAAGGATTAATTCCGATAGCAAACTGATTGATATACAGGGCATTGTTCAGGACAAGTTCACCATCCCAGTCATTTTTAACGATCACGTTATACCATCCCTGGGGTAAACCGGAGAGATCAGCTGAAAACACGTAGATGGTTGAGTCGTTCACAGCAGACCAATGCAGAGGATAGTAATCCGTTCCGCCGGGTCCAACCATATGGACAATAAAAAACCAGCATGTCGTGAAATGTGTTTGCGTACTATGAATCGTAAAATCAGCGTTGGGTGCTCCCTGAACGGTATCTGGATTTACCATGGTCAGGGCCGGATAAAAGGGATTCGGAGTAACGGTAAAGGAACTGGGCAGTGTCATGTTTCCGTCCAGCTGGTTCCAGACATTCGTGGAATAAAGCCCGGTAGGTTGATTAAGCGGAATGAAGAAGTCAGCCAGCAGAATAGTGTCGTTTACCGGAGTGTAGGAAAATGCCGATATGAGGGATGAACCCTGGTTGAACCACACTGACTGACTGGCCTGCTGAAAACTGGTATTTTGTCCGCTGATGGAAACGGTCAGCAGTTGAGCCTGATGCGCATTATCAGGGTTTACGGAAACGAGCTGGGGAGGATTGCCCCCTGGTGCCAGGAAAAAAGAGGCGGGCAGCCAGATCATACCGTCTACGTCATCATACACATTTACATCATAATATCCCGGGGGATCACCATAGTTAAATCCAAACTGGGCAATGAGAAGGTCTGGCCCGGTGACAGTGATGGATGTGGGAAATTTATAGGTACTGCTTCCCTGGCTAAACCAGACCGCGGTGCTGGTTCCCTGGTTGAAATAGGTATTCTGACCACTGACAGCAACCTGCAGCGTCTGGTTTTGCAATGCCATATTCGGATTTACCGAAGTGAGCACCTGTGCCTGAAGAATGGAAAACCAGGAAAAGACCAGGATTAGTAAGGAAATTTTCTTCATCATATTACAAAAGTAATGAATTTCTTATCAATGTGCATGTTCATTCTTAAAATCATCCTTTCTCACCCAAAGGGCATCCAGGCAGAGTTGGGTGTTGAAATCCCGTTTTTCTTTCAACGATTTTTTAAACACTGCCCAAAGCCATTTCTTGTCATCCAGTATATAACCGGCATATCTGGCGAGCCCGGCATCATTCAGCTTTTCCAGATAAACATTGGCTCTTGTCCTGAGAATAAGGTAAACACTCGGCTTGTATCTCTCCTGGTCACAAGAGGTATCCACTTTGCAAAGGGCTTTATAGGCAGCATCTAATTGCTTGCTGTTAAACCTGACAGCAGCCAGGTTCAGCCATGCATCGTTGAAATGGGGCGATTCCTTCACCGCCTGTTCGAAATACTTTACTGACTGCCCCGTGTCCCCTTTGATCACATAAGCGGTACCCAGGTTATTCAATACATGAGGATGAAAAGGACATAGTTCCCAGGCCCGGTAAAACGAGGCAAAGGCGGCATCCATCTGTCCAAGGTTGTAAAAAGCCATTCCCCGGTACCAGGCCAGCGGTGTGGAGATAGGGTCGAACCGGTACCATTGGTTCTCTGCCTGGTTTAACTCGTACACTGAAGACTCCCACCGGCTTTGAGCCCGGGCCTCAAACGCCAGCCTCGTGTGTATCTCGGACCGG
>JAPLDE010000261.1:0-29524 GCA_026391855.1 Bacteroidota bacterium
TACAAATAGGACAACACGTTATATTGCTTGTCTCCTTCAGTCAGGTTGTATTTGAAGTTTATTTCAACGAAACAGGTGAAGTGCCCAAAGTATGCTGAATTTGATATGGGCCAAACGCCTTTTCAATATATCAGGTTTTTCCCTCAGGCCGAGGGGCCTCGTAGCCGCTTCCCGACTGCGCCTGGCGCTTCCCTCCTTCGTCGGGATCCCGATCCGCTGCCGCTCACCGGGACCGCACCAGCCAATGTCGGTCAGCGGCTACTGGAATTGAAATATCTTTAGAAACCATTTCCTTTTTTTACCCGGGCCTCATTTATGATAACACGCTTCAAAAAAACCATACCCTGCTGTCGGGTCATATTCCCACTACGTTCAGGTAGCACTTTATCAATTACGTTATACCAAGGTTCGTTTTACAAACAATACAATTTCGTTTTCTATTAAAAAATTCGTACCACAACGAGCTGTATTGAGCCACTGGCGGGTCATTCAGGTTATCAAAGATATGGAAAGGGTTGGAAATATAAATTTCATTGGACTATAAGATTTCAGGTTATAAGTAATATTGAAAACCTATTTTATTGATTGGTTAATGAGCTAAATATACCTTTGATATTCTATAATCCTTATATTTAATTTTTCTAAAGACAATTACAAGTGCGGTACCAGTAATACTAAATCCCAGGTTACCAAATTCCTGATCTAAATCAGAATATATTGGTAAATATATACCGTTAACGTTGCAATATCTATTTGTTGATGATAATAAACAACTTAATGGTGATATTGTATCTAGTAAAGCATCTTTTGACCCTTCAAAAATAAATAATTCAATTGATTCATTTTCGATACCAATATCTATAAAATGAATGACAGATGAATCAGTATCTTTACTTATATAATCAGCTATTATTTTATTTACACTATCGGGAAATTGATATTCAATCGGCTTCCCATAATGATGTCTACCAACTATTGTTCTCGTTATTTTTGGAAGTTCATAGTTCTGCCCAACCACACTTTGGATTACAAGAAATCCGAAAAAAATAATTAATAATGTTCGCATAGTGATTTTTATTTAGGTTTTCCACCATAATTTTCAAGCATATTTCTTAAAAAGTTTGTTCTATCAACATTTGGCGTTATAGATCCGTCAGGGTTTGACCTTTGTATTGATCCATTATTTCCATCAATTGCATTAATTTGTATGTTATTATCTTTAGCAGCTTTAATATCAGGATTGGAAGCCCCTGGTTGGACCTCATTTGAATTTGTCGTATAACCAGAACTTCCATCCTTATTAAACCCGCTTATATCGGCATTATGTCCGTGAGTTTGGCCAATGACAACTTGGTTATTAGAGCCATTTGCTGGACTTTTATAACTCGAAATTTCACCATCAATATTCGTTGTAATTGTATTGAAATAATTTTCACATGAGTGTTTTCTATCATTTTTCCCTATTGGCTGTTCTTGTAATGTAAGTGTGGCGTTTTCAGGATCAAAAATTGCAAATGCTTTTCTTTCAACAGAGCCGCTATTTGTTTCTGAAGAAATATTATTCAAGGTATTATTTACGCTTTGATCCGATTCAATTGTTACGACTTTTGAATTTGCCATTATATAGCTTTCTGACATTGAATTAATTTGTTTATCTGAGTAATTCGAGTTCATTACTCTAATGTCGTGGCCTTTTCCTACTGTTCTAACATATTTGCCAGCATAATTGTAAATATCATCAATTCTCATACCATCAGGATCAATAAACCTCAAAGGATTATTCATACAGTAATTATATGGTGACCACCTTCTATATTTTTCCACCAACAGATCAGGTACTCCCCACCTCCCAATCACCGGATCATACATCCTGGCCCCGTAGTCATATACATTCAAATCATGATCTTCTTGTAATTCCTTTCCGTTATACTTCAAAAGGTTGGAAGTTCCGGAGGCTTGATAGGAAAGATCGGGTAGGGTAAGGCCAAAGGGGTAATAATGATCTGTTGTTAGAATCTCCGGCACTTGATCGTTGTTGTTATCGGTAAAGGTTACCATGATATTTCCCAGGTGGTCTTTCAGATAATACTCATATTGGTAACCACCTGATGCTTTTGGAGTTAATCTTCCATCCGGCATGGTTACATACTGTAGTTCATTATTGATAAAGACGGCATCACCACAGTACTGTTGTGTATAAGTAATGGTGTTGGTATTATCGTAAACAATCTTTTTATAATTTGCTCCCTTAGCATCATAAAGATAGGTAATCCTGCCCTGAGTTCCAAAAACAATTTCAGTCGGCAGGTTTAAGTGATTGTATGTGATGGAGTTAATGGCAGCACTTGGAGCAGCCACCTGCCACTTTATCCCGGAAATATTGCCATTATATTGCGGTGGTCCATCCAAGGCAGTCAACCCTTGATTGTAAGTAATATCTTCCCCGAACAGATCATTATCCTCATCATTAAAGAAAGCCACGGAAGCGGTAAAGGCAATCCAGGATTTAACAACCGAACCTACCTCCGTTTTAAGAGATTGATCATTATATCCGGCAGTGGTCATTTATTGGTCAACCGTGGAACCCATTTGAATAAAAAAGTCATCAAAATAAGTATTTTCATCAAAATCTTTGCCAACGAGATCAAAGGTTAACTTGCTTCCCTATGCCCCCTTGGTCCCCCCTTGGAAGGGGGATCGATAGTAGACATAATAATACGAAGTAATCAGAATAGGTTTAGATATCAAGCTAGTTGCTTGATTATCAATGCAAAAAAATGAATTAAAAAGGAACTTATAAAGGACTCCTTCCCCATGTGGGGGAGGTTGGGAGGGGGCTTACCCGATCAGCAACCCCTCTATTCTTACCTTATAGCTGCCGTCTTTCAGCCTTGTTACTGAGTTTACCAAGCCGCTGTGCCTCCATTGCAGCATACAGCGTCGGGGAAGAAACCAGTACCTTCTGCCCAGTTCGATTTTCTCCCTGGATTCCTGAATGATTCCTTCATAGGCCTGGGAAACATAATAGCCGATGTCGATAAATCCCTCTGAGCGCGGGCGAAGGGGACCGGTGACATTCCATTGAATGACGCCATTCCTGGCATCCACCCCGCTGACTACTCCGCAATGCGTGACCGGGCATCCACACGACATACCCATCGGCCTGCCTATCATTACATCTCCTTTTTTTACGCCAAGTTCCTTTACCAGTGCCGGATTATAAGGAAGAATAGTCTCTTTCGGACCGGGCTCGCCATCCAATACATCCAGAATGAAGTCAAACTCACGCTTTAAACTATCCTTCCAGTCTAACTTTTCACCCAGACCGGTTCCCGGTGAACAGCTCAGGCAACTGGAATGATCTGCTACGGCAGTATCACTTATGGCCAAATGAATACAATGCTTCCAGTCCGTTTTTCCTTCTTCAATACCTAAGGCAAAATCCTGGCAGGTCTTGTATCCGCAAGCACCACAGTCGAGCTTCGGCAGTTTGCCGGTCATTTCCGATATCCGGTTTTCATTCTTCATCTGCTATTTATTTTTAGTGATTTTTACTTTATTTAAAGTACTCGTATTCAGGTGATTAATTGGTAATTCGCACAAGGCCAACAGTATTGATCATCCTGAGAAAATGTTAGTTAGCTGGGGTACTGATTCGTTGAGTATCCCGGCGAAAGCGGTCAGATGTGCTTCGGTGGTGAACCTGCCGAAGCTGACCCTGATAGCGCCCCTGGCTTCAAAGGGATTTCTCCCGATGGCCTGCAGTACATGGGAAGCATGATGTGATTTGTCGTTGGAGGAACAGGCAGAACCTGCTGAGACAGCGATACCCTGTTCATTCAGAAGTAAAAGCAACCGCATGGCTTCACCCTCCAGACCCCGGATGCTGAAATTCAGGTGATTGGGCAAATGATGGATCGGATGTCCGTTAAAATACAGGGTGGGGTGTTGCTGCTCCAGGGTTTCCACCAACTTTCTTCTCATGGTATTCAGCCTTTTTCCCTCTTTCTCCATTTCACCGGCCGCCAGTTCGGCTGCTTTAGCGAAGCCGGTTATTCCGGGGACATTTTCTGTTGAGGATCTTATCCCTTGTTCCTGCCCGCCTCCATGGAGTTGCGGCGATATTTTAATGCCTTTTCTCATTACCAATGCACCAACTCCTTTCGGACCATATATTTTATGGGCATTAATGCTCACCAGATCAATATTTTGCTTCTGAAAGTCGAGGGGTATTTTCCCAAAAGACTGGCAGGCATCCGTATGAAACAAGACCTTCTCTGACCTGCAGATTTTTCCAATTTCTTCAATGGGTTGGATGGTCCCGATCTCATTATTGGCATGCATTACCGAGACCAGTATCGTTTTAGAGCAAATCGCCCGGGACAGCTGATCAGGATCTACCATTCCACGGTTATCCGCTGAAAGATAAGTTACGTAGAATCCACGGGATTCCAGATACCTGCAAGTGTTCAGCAGGCACTCATGTTCAATGGCTGAGACGATGATATGATTGCCTTTCTCCCGGTAAGCCTCTGCTATTCCTTTTATGGCCAGGTTGTTGGATTCTGTCCCTCCTGAGGTGAAAATGATCTCATCGGGTCGCGCATTGAGGCAGGATGCAAGGGTTTTCCTCGCATTTTCCATTCTTTCGCGGGCACGCATTCCAAAAATGTGAAGGCTCGACGGATTACCATAAATTTCGGAATAACAAGGAATCATCGCTTCCAGAACCAGTGGATCGGGGGGAGTGGTAGCTGCATAATCCAGATAAATAGTGTGCTTCATCATGGCCGGTCATTCACCAACATAAAAAAGATCTTCTGACATAGTCCTCAGCACACCGAAATGGTTTTTGGCGCCAATCTCCTTTTTCCCGACACAAATCGTACAGGTTCCCACCGGTGGGTTCCCTTTCAGGTACATTGGAAATTCAATATCCTGAGATTTTATTATGTGCTTTACAATAGGGTCGATACCTATGCCATAAAGGGCATTGGTTTCCACGACAGTAATGCCCCTGGCTGCCTCCAGAACCCTGTATCTGAATACTTCCCTTTCAGCCTGGGAGATCAGGTCGATTTTGGTTATCACACTGATATCGGCCAGGGTGAGCATAGGGCCGATCTTCCTTGGAAGATTCATCCCGCTGGTGGATTCCAGTACCACGATTCCCAGTGAATTTTCCACATAGGGAGAGCACCTGAGGCAAAGGCCGGCCGTTTCAACAAACAAATAACCGGCGCCTTCCTTTTCAGCCCACTCAACCACTTCGTCCAATACCACCACATTACAGTGATCGGGACATAGCTCACCCGAATAGATCTTTTTTGAGGGGATATCGAATTCCTTATGAATGGTTTCATCCTCATCGGCGTACAATACATCAATCTTGACAAAGGCCGTTTTTAACTCCTTTGCTTTCATCCTTTTAATCACCTGGCGGATGACCGTTGTTTTTCCGCAGGTGGGCGGGCCGGCAAAAATTATCAGCTTCATTATATATAATTAGTTGTAAGACAGTACTTTAATATTTTTATCGAAGGTTGTTTTAGAAATTTCCAGGCCGGATCTGATCTGTGAGCGGAATTCAAGCATGACATCATCCATCTTCTTCATTTCCAGGGCAATCGCTTTTTCTTCCGGACCGGTTTTGATCAGGTGGGTCATGGCTCCGTTTTTCATCACTATCCTGAAATCGGACAGAAGCGCGATACAAGGGTCATGAGTAACGAAAACGAAGATCTTTTTATAGGTTTTAAGCAGTTCGAGCGCTTTGGCCCTGTGAATGCCGGCATTCTCGATTTCATCCAGCAAAATGACAGGGGAGTTGCCTATAACCACGGCATCCGCAATCAGCAAGGAACGGGTTTGACCTCCTGATAGCTCTGTCATTACCGTTTCGCGGATGATGGCTTCACCTGTGAGCTGATTGGCAAAATCGAGGGTATCCCCGATCATTTTATTGGTATCGGCAGCTCCACGGACGGTAGCATGAATGCTGAGAAACTCTCCCACGGGAAGATCACTCAGGAAGTTGGTATGCTGGGAGATCAGGGCGATAGGGTGTTTGGAAGGATCAAAGGTCAGATCTTCTGGGATGGGCTCACCATTGATCAGCACCTGGCGTCCGGAAGGGGTGTTATTACTGGCAAAGAGCTCAATGTCATTGATCAGGGTCGTCTTTCCGCAACCTGTCGGACCAACAATGCTGATAACATCTCCCATTCTCAGGTCGAAACGTTCAACCACTTCCATCTTACCGTCCTTACCCTGTCCGCCGATAATTGTTATTTGATTAATTTCCATTGATTTATAATTTTTAGCAAAAATATACACAATGTACACCGGCAAAGTGTACATTTGTATGAAATGATGAATACGTAAAGCTGGAATAATTCATATTAAAACCAAATTTTCTACGGCATGTTTGATGTAAATATGGTACGTCACGACTGTAACAGCTGTCTTTTCAAGGCATTAAGCTGTCAATATCTTGAGGCGGAAGAATTTGAGGTCATCCGCCGGACTTCAGTACCCTTGCGGTTTAAGAAGGGGGAAACCATTGTGAAACAGGGCGGCAGATCGACTCACCTGGTTTTTCTGCACCATGGAATGGTGAAGTTTAATTACGAGGTTGACGATGGGAAAAATGTGATCCTGACCATTGTTACCGGCCCGAAGTTGCTGGGTGGAGCCAACCTGTTTTTCAGAATGACCAATATTTTTTCATTAGTGGCTGTTGAGAACTGTGATATTTGCCTGATAGACAGTCGTGTTTTCATGAGTCAGCTGGTTGATCAGGGTAAATATCTGTTAACCTTATTTGAAAGGACGACAGAGATGTTCGAGGCTTCTATCTTTAATTTTATCAGCCTGGCTTATAAACAAGTCAACGGGCGTATTGCCGATGTATTGATTTACCTGGCCGATCATGTTTACAAGAATGATGAGTTTCTTCTGACACTTACCCGTAAGGAGATAGCCGAATTTGCCGCCTGTTCGCATGAAAATGTGATCAACCATCTGTCAAAACTGAATAAGGAAGGGGTGATCTCCCTGGAAGGAAAGGTACTGAAGATACTGGACCGTGACAAGCTTAGGGAAATCAGTAAACACGGATAACAGAGCCTCATGATACTGTCGAAAAAAACACGATATGCCATGCTTGCGCTGGTCAGGCTGGCCAAAGAATATGGTAACGGGGCCGTTATGATAGGGACCATTGCCAGGAGTGAGAATATTCCGCAGCGTTTCCTTGAAAATATCCTGCTGGAGCTCAAGCATATGGGGGTATTGGGAAGTAAGTTGGGAAAATCCGGCGGGTATTACCTGTTAAAAAGGCCGGAGGACATTCCTCTTTCAGAAATTATCAGGCATTTTGAAGGGACTATCGCCATGTTGCTCTGTGTTTCGGAGAAAGCCTACCAGCCCTGTGAATTCTGCAAGGATGAAGCCGCCTGTAAAATACGTGTGGTCTTTAAGGAGATCAGGGATGATACCTACGAAAAATTACACAATGTATCATTAAGATCGCTGATTTAAAAGGGATTGTCCGGCTTTTTTACCACGATATGCCAGTATCATCAAACTGGGTAACACCACTAAAATCAGGGGGAGTCCAATCAGGAAGCCGCCGATGATAGCAATAGCTAAAGGCTGATGTAACCTTACTCCAGTGCCCAATCCGATAGCCAGAGGAATCAGGGCAACGATAGCTCCGAGGGCGGTCATCAGATTGGGTCTTAGCCGGATAGAAATGGCAGAAATAATTGCTTCCTCAGTATTGTTGCCGACCAGGGAGGTTTTAAACTGCTGAAAGGTGAAGATGGCATTCTCTCCCAAAATCCCCACAATCATGATAAGTCCTGTATAACTGCCAACATTCAGGGGGGTATTCGTAAGGAATAGCATCAAAATACTTCCTGAAACACCCAGAACAGCGATCAGAAGAATAATAAAGGAAATCCTGAAATCGCGGAATAAAAATAGTATATCACAGAAAACCAATAAACAGGCAAGGATCAGTATGGTGAGCAATTCGGTAAAGGAATTTTTCTGTTCCGCATAGCTGCCCCCATATTGAATATGGTATCCCGAGGGCAGCGGTATATTTTGTTTTATTTCTTGCTGAACATCCTTCATCACGCTGCCCAGGTCCCGCCTGTCGAGCCTGGCAGTGACCAGTCCTTCGTTCTGAAGGTCTTCCCGGTTGATCTCGGTTTCTCCTTTCAGCAGGGTGATGCAGGCCAGGTCGCTGAGGGATTTTAGCCGGCCTGAAGGGGTGAATATCCTTATTTTTCTGAGATCATTCACGTTGGTTTTTTGTTGCCCGGGGTACGTGATCCTTATGGGTGAAAGTTGTTCCTTTTCCACGAAAGAGCCGACAATGGTTCCTTCCAGGGCTGTCTGTACCTGGAGTTGCAGATTATCGGGTGTTATTCCGCATAAAGCCAGCTGTTTATAATACGGAGTGACAATAATGGAGGGTCCTGCTTCTACAATCCCGTCGAAAACATCTGCTGTTCCTTTTACCTGTTCAACTATACCGGCAACCTTCGCTGACAGTTTCTGAAGGGTTTTCCGGTCATCTCCGAAGATCTTAACCTCAACCGGCTGGACTGAACTCATCAGGTCGCCCAGCATATCGCCGATCACCTGCCCGAAATCGATCCGCAGGGCGGGTTGAGAGGCTTCTATCCGGCCACGGATATCATTGATCACTTCGTCTGTCGTCCTGGAACGTTCTTTTTTCAGGGTGATCAGGTAATCGCCGGTGTTGGGCTCGGTGATGAAAAACCCCATTTGTGTACCTGTTCTCCGGCTGAAAGTTTCGACTTCAGGAACAGCGATGATGGTCTTCTCCACTTCTTTCAATATGTGGTCGGTTTCTTCCAGGGTAGTACCGGGAGGGGAGGTGTAATCCATAACGATACTGCCTTCATCCATTTCAGGGAGGAAACCTGTTTCCAGCCGGGGCAGGAGGACGAAAATCATGACTCCCAGCAACAGGATGAATGACAGGCTGATAAATGGTCTGTGAATAAAAAAGGCAACCCAACCGCGCCGTTTTACTTCTGTTGCGGAGTGTGATCTTAACGTAAAGGCTTCATGCCCATGCCGGAAGAACCATAAATACACGACCAGCAGAAAAATCCAGGTAACAAAAAATGAGCAAACCAGGATGATGATCATGGCATTTGTCATCACCTTGAAATATTCACCTGCCACTCCGCTCATCAGCAAGAACGGAAGAAAGATTACGATGGTGCTGACGGACGATCCCACCATTGAAGGAAGCAGGTAATGAATGGCCTTTCTGACCAGGTCATGGGCTGACTCCCCGGGATTCTCCTCCCGGGTACGATGGATCTGTTCCACCACCACGATGGCATCATCGATAATGAGCCCCATGGAAGCTGCCAGCGCCCCGAGCGACATAATGTTGATGGTAAACCCTACTGTATAGAAAACGATCAGGGTTAAAAACAGCGTGAGAGGTATGATAATCAACACCGTAGCACTGGCTTTAAAAGAACGGAGGAACAAAATGACTACTATGATGGCCAGCAGCAACCCTATCCATATGCTGTCGGAAACACCGGTAACGGTTTCTTCAACGAAATCCGACTGAATGTAATAGGGAGTGATTTTTACGCCGGTCGGCAGTATGTGTTCCAAATCCGTTATCTTTTTCTTCATGGTTGAGGAAAGATCGACCAGGTTGGCGTTGGGCTGTTTGATCACACCGATGAGAAGCCCGTCTTTCCCGTTGGCATTGATCACCACATATTCTCTGGCTTCTGATACTTCAACATCCGCCACATCCCCGAGCGTAAGGATACGCTTTCCGTTGTTGCTGATAACCAGGCTTTTGATGTCGTCGATTGTGGTAAGCTGTGCGTCTGTTACCGTCAGGTATAACCGGCGGAAGTCATTCAGGTAGCCGTTGGAACGTACAAACCCGGTTTGGCTGATGGCTGTGCTTACGGCCTCAGGGGTTATCCCAAGGGCAGCCATCGCGGATTGGTCAAGTATCAAGCGGTATTCCTTCGATTTCCCGCCTTGAATCCTTATTTCGCTAACCCCTTCAACCTGTGAAAGAAAGGGTTGTATGGTATACAGCGCCAGCCTTTTCAGTTCAATAGGTGTTAGCCGTTTACTTTCCAGTGAGTAACCCATCACCGGAAGGATGGAAGGATTCATTTTCTCTACAGTGATCTGAATATCAGGGGGTAGCAGGTTCCTCACCTGGTTTATCTTTGACTCGATCCGCTGCTGGCTGACATCGATATCCGAGTGCCAGTCGAGGAAGGCGGAAATCTCGCAGCTGCCGCGGGTGGTGGTACTCCTGATCATTTTCAGGTCCTGAACCTGTTTGATCGCCAGCTCAAGCGGGCGTGTCACCGTGACCATCATTTTTTCCACAGGCTGCTGCCCGGCATCAGCAATGATCTTGACCTTCGGAAAGGTGATCTCCGGGAACAGCGAGGTCTTCAGAAAACTGTAACAGAATACTCCTCCCAGAACGACAAGCATCATCAGCAGCGTTACCGGGTGCTTATGGGTGTGGAAGTAGTTCTTTATTTTCTTTTCCTCCAGGACTATTTCTTCGGATATCATCCAAATACGGATTAAGTAATTGATATTGAATCGTTTATTTTCCCTTTTGAAGGATGATGACCCTGGCTGTATCAGGCAGTCCGTAGTTGCCGGTAAGCAGTATATCATCCGTTTCTTTGAGGGCAGGGGAGAGGATCTCAATTCTTTCAGCGTTCTCAATCCCTTTTGTAACAGGTGTTTTCACGGCTGTGACGGTATCAATCATACGCATGATCCAGAAGTTCTGCTGGGTAACGTCGGAAAGGACCGCCTCCCTGGGCAGGGAAACAGCCGACTCATGTTTACACCTGATGATCCTAACCCTGGCGATCAGTCCTTCAGGAAGTTCCTTGTTTGAGTTAAGCCGGATCAAAGCCTGCTGGGTTTGTGATACCGGGTCTACATGGGGAAGGAAAGAAGAAATTTTCCCTTCCAGGTGAAGATCATCCGGCAGCACCAGTTCAACGGCTGTGTTTAACCGTATCTCCTGCTTCCTTTCATAGGGAAGATCGAGTATAAAGACGAAGCTGCTTTTCTCGCTGATCACCGCCAGCTCCTCTCCCTCCTGGACATAGTTTCCGGGTTGCAGGTTAAGCTGGGTCACGTATCCGTCTGATTGGGCTGGTATTTTTATCAAACCATTAAAATCCAGCGAGTTATCTATCTTTTTCAGGGTATTACCCAGGGCATAGGATTCCTTGGTCTTCAAAACGAAAAGGATGGTCCCCTCCCTGACGAAATCGTTGATCTTCACGTATATTGATTCAATATACCCGCCGGTTGGGGCTTTATGCAACCTGGCCACCCGGTTTTGAGAAAGAAGATTTTTTAACGTGATATAGCTGTTCATCGCATTCAGATAGCTGAGTATACCGGCTTCACCGTTTTCCAACTGCCTGCTGTTCGCTTCAACCAGTGTTTTGGCCATGTTCAGCTGGGTTTCTGTATTCCCGGTAAGTTCACCATTAAGTTTTAACTGTTCCTGTAACTGCATGACCTGTTCCTCATACTGGTTCCCGGCAAACCGCCGGTAGTTTGCCTGTACCTGCCTTGTTATGCTGTTCCTCGAAAGCTGGATCTTTCGCTGGTTGCCGTCAAATATCGGGAATACAACATTAAACCCGAAACTGGTGCCGAAATTTTTATATCCCTGGTAGGCCAGGGAGGAGTAATATCCCGCATCGGCGAATAGGCCTGCTTTTGGCTGGTAGGCGTAATGGATCTGCTTATCGCTGTTGGCAAGCAACAGGCTATCGATATGAAACTTTTTGAATAGTAAGGTGTTGGCAAAACCGGCCTGAGTGGTCAATGGTACGGACGGCTCTTCCAGATTAACCGAAGCCGTGTCAGCAATGCCACAAAGGAAATTCAGCAGGGCAAGATCGTTCTTGTATTGTATTTTAAGCTGGATCAGGATGAGTTCCTGCTGTTTGAGCGTCAGCAGGAAGGATAGGTAATCAGTTTGCCGGCAGAGGGCTGCTTCGGTCAGTTTTTTAAGGATAAGGTCCTGTTTCTGAAAGATTTCCAGGATTTCAAGGTTGTTCCTGATCTGGAGGAGATCTCCAAAGGCAGCCAGGTATTGTTCCGAAACCGATTTCAGCAGTTCATTTTTTGAGAGTTGTTCTGAGTTCCTGACTGACAGTGAACCAAGGGAAAACGTTTCCAGTTGGTTTTGTAACTTCTTTTTCCCGGTGATGGTCTTGTTGACACTGATCAGGGCACTGTAGTTCCCTCCGTTAGTGATCACCTCATCGTATCCCCAGCCATTATAAACAGGGGCATACATGGCATTGACACCTCCGTTGAGCTGCATCTTGTTCTCAGCCCTGAACCTGAGGCTGTCCAGCCGGTTTAAGTCGGCCTGGCTGTTCAGTTCTTTTAGTAGCGGGCTGTTACTGACGGCCAATTCAAGGTAATGGTCAAGATTAAGTGTTTGACTGCCGGCAGAGGATACCACCAGCCAGCATAAAAGAGCCAATAACCTGGATTTGTGCACCATTCGGATAACTAACCGTTGTGAATTCAACCGTCTAAGGTACTATTTTTAATAATGGATCAGCTGCTTAAGCTTCATCGCCTTGAAGGCCTCACCCCCCGGGCCCCCTCTCCTGCAGAGAGGGGGGGAGGTTCATTTCAGATTGTTCGCTTCATCGCCTTGAAGGCCTCACCCCCCGACCCCCTCTCCTTCAGAGAGGGGGGGGAGGTTGGGTGTACGTATAATACCAAATGGCATGTTGAATTCTCTTCCGCCAGCGAAAGCAAAGTGTTCATCGTATTTTCCCTTCTCATTAAAAGTTGCATTTATTACTTGAATTTAATAATTGATTCGTGTTACTTCTTTAATCTTTCAATTATTTCTTAAGGCGTAAGTTTCTTAATCCCTTCAGCACTGAAATCCTTATCAAATGTTACCAGTGTTAAATCATATTTGTCGGAAACAGTTAACTGATAAGAATCATCAAAATCGAAACCGTATTTGACTATATTATCAAGAACATCAATCAAGTCGCCTGATTCTAAAGTCAATTGTTCAATTTGTCCATTAATAAAAATATCATTAAGAAAAAATCTAAGTGAATTGAATTTCTTCAATCGGCTCAGAATCACACCAATAGAATGAATAGCGAAGTCTGATACAAAAAGCTGGGATACTGGAATTAAATCAAGAAATTGCTAAACAATTTCAGACTTTTCCTGATCTAAAAGACGCTCAAGCCAAACATTTGTGTCAACAAGATATTTTACTTTTGTCGCCACTCAAGTGCTTTTTTCTGTAATTCGAGGGCAGATATTTTTATATCTTTTAGGCCTCCTGCCCAATCTTGTTTTAATTTTCTGGATTTATAGTTCTTACGCATGTTTACCAGGTAATCCAGATAATGATCTAATTCTCCGATTAATCCCGGGGATAACTTATTTATCTTGATCTCAATGTCTTTCATAGCTTTCATATTACAAAGATAAAAAAAGTTCACAAGTTGTTCGTTCAGATAATTGAAAGTGAAAACTCCATTATTGACAATAAAGAATATTTTTAGTACATTTATCTTGAGATCAAGTGTTAATATAATATGTTGGTTATAAGATAGTTGTTAATTTTTCTTCATCATGGAAGACTTTTTCTTGACATCCGCCATTTTTATTCTTACAGGATGCTGTTGTTTTTCATTGCCTGCCCAACCAGTCATTCATTGGCAGACTTTCCCGGATTATGAAGGTATCATCAATTGCATGCTTGACCTGGATTCGGCAGTACTGGCCGGAGGTGATGGTGGGCTTAGCTGTATTAACACATCCACTTTCCAGGTAACTTATCTTAACAGTTGTAATTCAGGTCTTACAGGCACAAAAGTTCTGGCGTTGGAGAAGGACACATTAGGTTCTGTCTGGATCGGGACATCCTGCGGACTGATACAATGGCAGGGGAATAACTGGACACAGTACACACCGCAAAATTCCGTTCTTACGGCAGGAGTTTCAGCTATACGGTATAATAAAAGCATGGACGCTTTGTTTCTGGGTCTTACGAATGGCGAGGTAATCCGGAAAGACAGCAACGGCTGGAATTTGATTGTGGGTACAAATGGTATAACAGTTTCAGGGCAAGTTGTTGATATAGAATGCGATTTGAATGGAAACATCTGGGCAGCTCCAATTTTTCATGGGGTTTACCGGTTTGATGGAACCGATTGGCAGTTATTTGACCAAACCAACATTCCTCTTTATGGGACAGTTAGCTCAATAGCCATCGATGATGCAGGTACGGTATGGGTACTTGGAATTATTGCCAAACTGGTAAGTTTTGATGGAACTGCCTGGACAGACCATGGCTATTTACCATTTCCGGTGAATTTTAGTCACTACCTTAGTGCAGAGGAAAATAACACGCTATGGATAAGTACAACCAGCGGGCTTTATATTTATGACGGGACAAGCTACACATCACATCCTGTCAACCCTTTTCTAACTAATGGTGACTTGTTTTATCATTTAAAATGGAAAGGGCAAAAATTGTGGACCGGCTCGTTTACGAGTGGAGTGGATTTTGCTTCAGGGTTGACAGTTACAAATTTCCCCCTTACACCGGAATTGGAACAATCTGGGGTACAAGATATTGCATTTGATAATGCTCAGGGGAAGGTATGGTTTGCAACAGGTGATAACCAACTTGTCAGGGCCTTCGCAGGTGGTTACGATGATATCAACTGGTATAATATCAGTGTTAATAATTCCCCCATCCATACTGCCGAAAGCAGGGCTATTGCGATTGACAACAATTCGACATTGTTCCTGGGGACAATTAATGAAGGTTTATGGATGAGGCAGGGAAACAACTGGACACATTATGATGATTCTTCAAGCAATTTGAATAATAATGCCATCACGGCTCTGGCTGTAGATTCTAACAATAATTTACTAATAGGATTTGTTAATGGAGTGGTTCAATCTTTCCAGACTAATAATTTCATCACCCTAATCCAGGATCCAAATATTAAAAGCAGTATTAATCATATCGAGCCAGAAAACGACACGACCTTCTGGGTTGCTACTGATTCGTCAGGTCTAATTAGATCCATTATAGTTCTTATGATGTTTTTAATACAGGTACTGTCGGGATACCAACCAACCATTTTGAAGATATAAAAATTGATCATCTCCACCATTTGTGGTTAGCTTCGGATGCCGGGCTTGCCATGTTTAACGGAATGAACTGGACGGTTTACAATACCATAAATTCAGGACTACCTGAAAATCAGACAGTTTCTTTGACTTTCGCTCCGGACAGTTCTATATGGGTAAGTACGGCACATACAGGAATTGCCGTTCTCAATGGGAGTAACTGGTCGTATTACAACTCCTGCAATTCTCCTTTAAATTCAATCTCCAGTGTTGCTGACATGAAAACCGGCATTGATGGGAGGATTTATATTGGTTCTGGTAATGGGGTCAATATTGTAACCTACGATAATATTACCCTGGTTCAGAGCCAATCTGCAAATTCCATTAGTATAAAAGTATTTCCAAACCCTACTTCTGATATTATCCATTTTGAGGTGTATCTTCCTAATAACCAACAGACTAACTATTTTGAGATCATTAACCCATTAGGTTCTGTAGTCCATTACAGTGAAGTTGTTCCTTTTCAGTACAATATTCAATATGATGTTTCTCATCTTAAAAGTGGTATTTACCTGGCTATTTTTAGAGATGGGAAACAAATTCTGGGGAAGAAGATGTTTGTTGTTTATTAGTTAATTGATAATTGATAATTGATAATTGATTATATCGTCTTTCCCCTTTTCAGCATAATGAACTTATAGACCTCAAACCAGATAATGGTTGAAAACCCGGCAAGGGTGCAAAAAGCTGCGTCGAGCAGTGAGATGCGCTGTAACTGAAAGAGATTCAGCAGGAAAGGGAGATTCAGTATCAGGACAAGAAAGGCGATAGCTCCGCCGACGACCCATTTAACCGCTGTATTGGGAGTCCGGATGATCTCGAAAATATTTCTTGTCCACGACCGGTTGGTAATGATAACGGCTATATTGGATACAATCAGGGTAGTAAAGGCAAGTGTCCTGACCTTGGGTTCGTTGTAACCCAGATAAAGGCCAAAGCTATAGATGAACATCACGATGAAAAGGATACCTGCTCCCTGCAAACAGCTGAGTAACACTTTCTTAGCCCCGAAAAACCTTTCCTTAACAGGTTTTGGCGGACGGTTCATCACATTTTTTTCCTCGGGTTCACCTTCAAAGATCAGGGTACAGGCAGGGTCGATGATAAGTTCGAGGAAAACGATGTGGACAGGCCAGAGGATCAGCGGCAGTTTGGCGATAAGCACCGGTATCAGCGATAATCCTGCAATAGGAACATGGATGGCAAAGATGTATCCCATGGCTTTCTGCAGGTTGTCGAATATACGTCTTCCCATCCTGATAGCGCCCACTATTGACAGGAAATTGTCATCCATCAGCACCAGGGAAGAGGCTTCACGGGCTACGTCGGTTCCTTTATCGCCCATGGCAATGCCGATATTGGCCGACTTAAGCGCGGGTGCATCGTTAATACCGTCACCGGTCATAGCCACTATCTCTCCGTTTTTACGTAATGCGTTGACAATCTTTAGTTTCTGATCAGGAATTACCCTGGCGAAAACATCCACCTGTTTGATCCTCAGGCAGAGTTCATCTTCAGTCATTTCATTCAACTCTTTTCCTGTGATGCAATTATCAGGGTTCGACAGGCCGATTTCCCTGGCGATGTTCCTGGCGGTTACCGGGTAATCACCGGTAATCATGATCACCCTGATGCCGGCTTTATGGCATTCATCCACGGCTTCCTTCACATTTTCCCTCACCGGGTCCGTCAGGCCGATCAATCCCAGAAATTCAAACTCATAATCATGCTGAACAGGTAAAATGTCGGGCAAATTTACCCTGGCCTTAGCCACTCCCAGTACGCGCAGCCCATTGGCAGCCATTTCTTCCACTCCTTTTTCATGCTGACGGATAGCCGCTTCCGGCAGATGACAGAGATCGAAAATTGCCTCCGGAGCTCCTTTGGTGGCTATGGTCCTTTCATACGAAAGTTTGTGCCCATAAACCCTTGACATGGCCAGCAGTTCCCTTGACAAGGGATATTCTTTGACCATTTCAAGTTCGGTATGAAGATGTTCGGTACCTGCCAGGAACAGATCACCCATCCTTGTGATGGCCTTTTCCATCGGGTCGAAAGGCTTGGTCTGGCTTGAAAGGATACCATATTCAATAATCTCATGAAATTCTTCCGGAAGTTTCCGGTTATGATCCACGGCCAGAAATGCCTCCCCGTTGTAAAGCCTGGAAACAGTCATTTTATTTTGAGTCAGCGTACCTGTCTTGTCGGTACACAGCACCGTGGCAGAGCCCAGGGTTTCGATAGCGGAAGGCTTGCGGGTGAGTACCTTTTTCTTCGACATCCGCCAGGCTCCCAATGCCATGAAAATAGCCAGGACCACAGGAAATTCCTCGGGCAGCATCGCCATGGCCAGGGAAATACCTGCCAGCAAACCCTTTACCAGGTTGCCCCTGGAAAGAGTGTAGGCTACAACTACTAATATGCATAGTACGATCCCGCTGATTGCAATCCTTTTGACGAGTACCCCCATCTCCTTCTGAAGTTTAGTGGCTTCTTCCTTTACGCTTTCAAGGGCTTTGCCTATTTTCCCTATTTCGGTATTGATCCCTGTACCGCTAACGACGGCTACACCGGTTCCCTGGACGATCATCGAAGCTGAAAACACGAAAGGAAGATCATCCCCTCCCGGTTGCAGATTTCCGGCGTTTCCGTCCCATTCCATCTTCCTCACCGGTACCGATTCACCGGTTAACAGGGATTCATCCACCAGCAGGTTAGTGCAATAGATCACAGTAGCATCAGCCGGAACACGGTCGCCTTCCTGCAAAACGATAATATCTTCCCTAACAACCTCTCTTCCGGGGATGCGTTTTTCTTCTCCGTCCCTGATCACCAATGCCCTTGGACTTAATTCGATGGCCATGATCACAAAAACAAAGCTAAGCAGTATCATCCCCTCCCTGATATTGCCCAATACCATGTATAATGTACCACAGGCCACAAGCAGAATAAACATGGGTTCAGTGACCACTCCCATAGCAATATGAAGAAAATTCTTCGGCCTGGAGGTGGGAAGCTCATTGTAACCTTCATTTTTCAGCTTATTCTTTGCTGTCTCCCCGCTGATCCCTTTAAATTTTTCGGAATGAATCCCAACTTGCATAAATCGCTCCTGACTTATTATTTATTCCTGTGATATTTCGTTGCTACTATCTGGCTATTTATTAGTTAGTGAAATCTAACCATTAACGAGTTCTGCCCGGTTTTTCAGTACTTTCTCCAGGAGTTCGACCAGGCTGTCTGTTTCCTCCTTCGATAATGACTGAGTAATAAGTTCTGCCACAAGGCGGTGGGCGTAGTCATGCATCTGGTTTATGAGCTTGCCTTTCTCAGTCAGGTGAAGGTGTGTGCTCCGCCTGTCCTCGTCAGAATGGATCTTCTGTATAAACTCCTTCTCCAGCAATTTGTCAACGGCAACCGTTACCGTGGGTTTGGTCAGTTTCATTTCAGAAGCCAGCTCGGTAATATTCGGGTTTCCTAAATAATTTATCGTTTCAAGATAGTTCATCTGAGTGATTGTCAATTCATTAAACTTGAATTGCTCCCTGGCATCTTCTTCCATTTGAACGATAAGGCGCGACAGGCCGGAAATGATTTCAACTAAAGATTGCATGGGACAAAAATAATTAGAATATGCTAACAAAAGCCGCCTTGTTGAAAAAAGCAAAAGGTTTTAAGTGTTTATAAAGCGAGACCTGTTGCCCTTAAAAATCATTTATTGTATATTTACTCAGTCAAGAACAACCGGTTATGAAGGATAAGTGCTTCCGGCCAGTTTTGTTTGGGGAGAAGGGGTTGGGTTAGGGTGGATCAGTGAAATTTGAAGGATTAGTTATTGAATTAGCCTGAAGGTATTTCCAGGGTATTTGCGGATTGAAAAAAAACATGTAGGTTTGGCCAGACAAAATCAGGTTTATAAATATGTAATTCTTATCGATTATGATTAAAGTCCCGAAATCGTTTTACAACTGGTTAAGTATTACCGGTTTTATTCTGGCTGTTAACAGCCTGGTACTCATTCTTTTCCTGTTTATTTTCTCCCTGACATCGAGTACTGCCAGCTTTTACCTGGGCATGTATACCTACATCGTTTTGCCGGTATTTCTGGTTATTGGCCTGATCCTGATTCCGTTGGGGATGATCGTCAAGGTGAAAAAGGTGAAGGATGAAAGCCTGGAGCAGCAACGCTGGCCTGTTCTGGACATGAACCTTCAGGAACACAGGTCCACGCTGTTAAAAGTGACCATAGTTACCTTTCTTTTCCTTGTCGCTTCTGCCATGGGAAGCTACCAGGCCTTCAGGTATACCGAATCAGTAGAGTTTTGCGGTAAATTGTGCCATAAGGTAATGGAGCCTGAGCACACCACTTACCTGAACTCTCCCCATGCCCGTGTAGCCTGTGTGGAATGCCATGTGGGAGAGGGAGCCAGCTGGTATGTGAGGTCAAAATTATCGGGACTGTACCAGGTCTATTCGGTATTGTTTCATAAATACTCCACCCCCATCACCACTCCGCTGATGAATTTGCGTCCGGCCAGGGAAACCTGCGAAAAATGCCATTGGCCGCAGAAGTTCTATGCGCGCAAACTGGTCAGCAACATGCGGTATCTGGCTGATTCTTCCAATACCGAGTGGACCTATTCGCTGGTCATGAAAATTGGGCCGAACTTCAGCGCCTGGGGATTAAAAGAAGGGATCCACTGGCATATCAACCCTGATGTGAAAATCGATTATATTGCAGGTACACGCGACAGGGAAAGCATTCCATGGGTGAAATATACCAATCTTAAAACGGGTGAGGTAAAGATCTTCCGGGATTCGGAAAACAAGCTGGAACCCAAGGCAATGGATACACTGGAGCACAGAACGGTTGACTGTATGGATTGCCATAACCGTCCTTCCCACCTGTACCGTTCGGCCCCGGTTTATGTTGATAATGCCATCGTTTCAGGGATGGTTCCCAATGATCTTCCCTATATTAAAAAGATTTCCATGGATGTGCTGAAAGACCCGTTTACCAATAAAGATTCTGCGTTGGCCTTTATCAGGGACAGTATCAACGGTTTTTACCGGGTAAACCACCCTGATCTTTATAAATCAAGGAGATCTTCCATCGACAAGGCCATCACAGGGATATCTCATGAATACTCTAATAATGCCTTTCCCTCCATGAGGGTGGAATCAAGCAAGTACCTGAACCATATCGGTCACCTTGAATCCGATGGTTGTTTCCGTTGCCATTCGGGACACCATAAAACGGAGAAAGGAGAGACCATCAGCCACGATTGCAATCTTTGTCACACCATTATAGCTCAGGGACCCAGGGGAAATGTCCGCAGTGTCCCTTTAAGTGAATCTATGGAGTTTAATCACCCGGTGGATATAGGGGATGCATGGAAAACGGGTTTTTGCAGTGAGTGTCACCGGCGTCTTTATGAATAATGTCTGGTTGAATCGATGAACGTACTGTTGACCGGGAGTACCGGGTATATTGGTAAGCGTCTTCTTAAAGTGCTGACAGACAGGAGCGATGAAATAAGCTGTTTCGTTCGTAACCTCGACAGGATGACGACCCCTGAGAATGCCGGTTACCCGGTACAAGGGTTTGAAGTTGATCTGCTGAAACCAATCCCGGAAAAATTGAGTGCGATTGACCTGGATGTGGCTTTTTACCTGGTCCATTCCATGTCATCATCCATCAATTCATTTATGAAAGAGGAGGCCGACAGTGCGAGAAATTTTGCCGATTTTATTTCAAAGACCAACTGTAAGCAGATCATATACTTAAGCGGTATTTCCAACTCGAAGAAGCTTTCCAAACACCTTCAGTCGAGGCGTAATGTTGAGGATATCCTTCGTACATCAGGTGTGGCGGTGACTGTACTCCGGGCCGGGATCATCGTGGGATCGGGAAGTGCATCCTTTGAGATCATACGGGACCTGATGGAGAAGATGCCGGTCATGCTGGTCCCACGTTGGGTGATGACCCGCTGCCAGCCGGTTGCCATTGCAGACGTGCTGAAGTACATCACGGGTTGTATGCTGAATAAGGAAACCTTCGGTCAAACCTTCGATATTGGCGGGACTGAGATACTCACTTACAGGGAGATGTTGCTTCAATATGCCGCCCTGCGGGGCTTCAAAAGATACATTAGGGTTGTACCCTTTATCAGCCCCCGCCTGTCATCCTATTGGCTGTATTTTGTAACATCCACATCCTACAAACTGGCAGTGAATTTGGTGAACAGTATGAGTGTCGAGGTGGTTTGCAAGGACAACCGTTTACAGGAAATGCTTGGTATTCAGCCTCTTTCGTACAAAGAGGCGTGCGAAGCGGCACTCAGGCGCATCAATCTCAATACCGTTCAGTCAAGCTGGACAGATGCCGTTTCCATCAGCAAACGCAAAGGTTCCCTGTTTGATCATATGGAAGTTCCCGGTTATGGCGTGCTGGGATTCAAACGGACAATGAAAGTAAAGGCCGACACTGACCTGATCGCAGACCGGTTTTTCTGCATCGGAGGTGAAACAGGGTGGTACTTTATGGATTGGGTGTGGGAGATCAGGGGAGGAATTGACCGTATGGCCGGCGGCGTAGGACTCAGGAGAGGAAGAAGAAGTGCAACGGAAATATTTCCGGGTGATGCCCTTGATTTCTGGAGGGTGCTGGTGGCTGACCGTCCCAAAAAAAGGCTGCTTCTTTTTGCCGAAATGAAACTGCCTGGCGAAGCCTGGCTTGAGTTCAGAATTGAAAAA
The DNA here is from genome assembly GCA_026391855.1 of Bacteroidota bacterium. GTDB lineage: Bacteria > Bacteroidota > Bacteroidia > Bacteroidales > CAIXZF01 > JAKLIX01. Next base: position 22,036 of record JAPLDE010000261.1, read on the forward strand.
CAGGAAGACGTTAATTATTTCCACCTGATTGCTACCTTTATGCCACATGGATTGAGTGGACGATTATACTGGTATCTTCTCCTACCCATTCATATTTTTATTTTTAAAGGTATGAGCAACCGGATTACACAACCCTGAAATGATTGATAAATGATACAAAGTATACTCCTTGTAATGCAGGACATATGGTTTATTGTAACTGTCGTCTTTTTCCTATTGCTCATCATTGCCCTGATCTTCAACTTCTTTTCATTCTTTCTTGATTTTCTTCATGCCCAGGGCTGTTTTGCCGTTATCCTGATGGCTTTTGCTTTTCTGCCTACGGTTTTTATCCTTTGCCTGGCTGCAGGGTACACAATTTCCTCCGTTGTACTGGTGATCTTATCAGCTGTAGGAGCCATTACGGGTTATGTGGTGAGGGATTCTGAAGGAAATGTGGGAAAATTCGGTTACTTTATGATGGTAATATCCATATTAACCCTGCTGATCACGCTTTTCGCCACCCGCCTTACCAACCTCTTCTAAAACCTTTAAACAAATTGCATAACCTTCATAACCTTCATAACCTTCATAACCTCCATGAAAATAATCATCAACAACCACGAAATCAACATCTTCCGTGGGGCTACCGTCGCAGATGTCATCCGGAGTTATTCCAAAAGGTCATTTATCCATTGGAAGAGAAAACGGCTGGTTGCTTATGATCGCTTTTTAAATAAGCTGGAGCCTGACGGTGAACTAACAGAAGGGCAGGTTGTTCAACTTAAAAAGACTAATAATTTATGATGATGCATCGTTTCCTGCTGGCAGCAGTTCTTACGCTGTCGCTCGCTTTCCCCGGTTATTCACAGAAGAAGAGCTCAAAACCCACAGAGATCATTATTCTGCATGTTAATGATATGCATTCAAAGATCGATAACCTCGGCAAACTCAAATACCTGGCCGACAGCTTAAAGAAGACCCATCCAAATGTCTTCCTGGTATCGGCCGGTGATAATTTTACCGGCAACCCGGTGGTGGATATGCTCGAAGATAAAGGGTACCCGATGATCGACCTGATGAACCGCTGTGGATTTAATGTTAGCGCAATAGGGAATCATGAATTCGACCTGGGCCAGGAACTGCTGAATAAAAGGATGGAACAGGCTTCCTTCCCTTTCATCAGTTCTAATATCTTTGTCAACGGGGCTATCCTTCATCAGCCCAAGCCTTACATTATATTAACAACTCCGGATAGTATCCAGCTGGCCGTATTGGGGATCACCCAGATCAATGACCAGGGAATACCCGACACTCACCCGCTGAAGGTTCAGGGGCTTACTTTTGCAGATGGTATCGGGAATGCCCTGCAATATGCCTACCTGAAAAAACAGTACGGCATACTGATCGGCCTGACTCACCTGGGAGTAGAAGATGATGCAAGGCTTGCCGATCTTATGCCGCAACTCGATCTCATCATTGGCGGACACTCCCATTCGGTGATTGATACACTGCTGATGGTGGGAGGGGTCAGGATCGTTCAGGCAGGTTCAAACCTGAAATATATAGGGAAAACAACCCTAATGGTGAAAGATGGATTTATCCATGGGAAAAGAGATGAGCTGATCCCGATCACCGCCCTCAAGAAATCCGATCCCGAAATGACTGATCTTATCAGGAAATATAACAATAACGAGGAGTTCAGCAAGGTGATCGCGGTGGCAGAAAAGCCTATCGTGGGTTACGGACCCCTGGGAAGCATGATGTCGGATGCCATCGCCGGACAGCTGGGCCTGGATATCGCCCTGCTGAACAGAGGAGGGATACGGATTGATTCACTTCCCCAGGGAAATATAACGATGAGAGAGATTTATTCGCTGGACCCATTCAGAAACCAGGTGGTTAAATACAATATGAGTCCCGCAGAGATCAAATCGCTGATTCTTAATGCCTTTAACCGTGAAAAACAAATTGACCTGGAGGTCTCCGGCATATCATACCTGGTCCTGACCGATCAGGAGGGAAAATGTGCCGATGTGCTGATAAAGGATGAAAAAGGCAAAGAATTGGATGACAAGAAGTTGTATAGTGTGGGGATCAGTAATTATGTAGCCACCACTTATACTTTCGATCACCATGATACCGGTGAATCATTAAATGTTACTACCGATCAGTTGCTGATCGATTACCTGAAAAAGATGAAAAAAGTAAGCTATTCCGGAATAAACCGTACGTCTGTTAAGAAGAAGAAATAACGACCGCCGTTCGATCCAAAAATCATTTTTATCTACATGAATACCAGTGCCTTTGATCTTTTTTTTATTAAACTCACCGATTGCCTCGACCAGGGTGAGTTTGTCAAACTGACCCTGGGTAACCGGGCAGACAAAGGAAAAGACCTGAAAAATATCCTGGTCAAGGAAATTGAGATCAAAGCAGGGAGGAGACTGTCCTTCACTTACCGTTATGGAACAAAGGATGTGGTGAAGAATTACCGGAATGAAGAAGCGGTTGAGATATTGAAGGGATCAACCGGCAGGGATTTTCTTCAGGCTGATTTATTTACCGTCCGCGAAAATATCTCATTATCCTTGGTTAAAGGCATTGGAAAGATTAGGATAGCCGAACCCACTTTCGTGGAATTGCCCTCCCTTTCTCATAACAAGCCCAAAACCAGGCTGATAGAAACCTCAAAAAACAGATACCTGAGGCAATTGGGTGTAATGGATGAAAAAGACCAGGTGATTCCAAGTATGCAGGATAAATTCCGGCAGATCAACAGGTATATCGAGATCATTGACAGCCTGGTCAGGAATATGAAGTTCCCGGAGACTTTCTCAGTGGCAGATATGGGCTCCGGAAAAGGCTACCTGACTTTTGCCCTGTATGATTATTTAACTAATGTATTGAATATCAAGGCATCTGTGTTAGGTGTCGAAGTTCGCGGGGAATTGGTGGACCTGTGCAGTAACATTGCCAGGGAATGCGGGTACGAACATCTTGCCTTTCGCTGCGGGTCCATCGGGAGTATGGTTATCGACAGGGTAGATATGCTTATTGCCCTTCATGCCTGCGATACAGCTACCGATGAGGCTATTTTCAAAGGGATCACAGCCAATGCTTCTATTATTGTATGCGCTCCCTGCTGTCATAAGCAGATCAGGAAACAGATCAGGCTTTCGAACGAGATCGGGTTGCTGATCAAACATGGCATCCTGAAAGAAAGACAGGCTGAGATCATCACCGACGGGTTGCGCGCATTGATCATGGAGGCCTATGGTTACAAAACAAAGGTCTTTGAGTTTATCTCCCTCGATCACACAGCCAGAAATGTGATGATTGTTGGCCGGAAGTCATTGGTTCCCGTCAATCGGGAGCAAATCCTCAGTCAGGTCAGCACCATCAGAGACTTTTACGGAATAAAGTTCCATTATCTGGAAAAACTGCTGGGAATAAGCTGATTAAGCCGGCTACTTTTTACTTTTCCTAAACCTGGCTTTATCTTCCGGGGTCATTTTCTCACAGGCATATTGAACTATTAACCTTGGGAAGATGTCTTTTTACATAAAAATTGAAGTACGGCCTGGAATCAGTTCTGCAGCTGTCATAACCTCATTTTTTGGCTGTAAAGATAAATGCATATATTTTACTTGACTTTCATTTAATTTATTAATATCTTTCACTTCCACTTCTTTTGTATTCTTTTTAATGCTTAATTATTCAGTAAGAAATAGTAAGTCAAATCTTTATCAGTATTTTTATTATGAAAAAGACATTACTTTTTGTTTTGGTATCCGCCGTATTGAGTTTTAGTTCGGTATTGGCAGGACCGGTCAGCATCCACCTGGCGAATACGGTGGCAAAGTACTTCTATTTCAGCAAAGCGCATGCGCTGTTTGCTGACAATATTAACCAGGTTCAGCCTGAGTTGATAAAAACTTTTACTGATGAAAACGGGACACTCGGCTATGTCTACTCTTTTGGCAATATACCCGGCTGGGTAATGATTTCAGCAGAGGATGGATTTTCTCCGGTAATCGGTTATTCTACCGAAGGAGAGTTTGCCACACTTGAAGAGGATCAACCCTGCGGTTTTAAGGCGATGATGCAGGATTACGGCAACCGAATCCAGGAGATCAGGCAAAACCAGGAAGGAGCCAGTAAGGAGATAAAAGCCTTGTGGAATAAATACAAAGTGTATACTCCAGGTGTGACTGATGCTCCCTCTACCATTGTCGGTCCCCTGACAACTACATTATGGGACCAGGGTTGTCATTACGATGAATCCTGCCCGGCTACCGGGGGCATTCATCCTTCCGGACCCTGCAACCACGTGTATACCGGATGTGTTGCTACAGCCATGGCCCAGGTGCTGAAATACTGGAATTTCCCTGCCCATGGAACGGGATCGAATTCGTATACCGACCCTGATGACTGGAATGAAGCACATACCGTCATTGTTGATCCTTCGTATGGTACGCTCAGCAGGACTTTTAACACCTGGTATAACTGGAGCAATATGCCTGATGTCCCGGTAAACTCAAGTACCGGCATACCTGACCTGATGGTGGATTGTGGAATATCCGTCAATATGAATTATTCTTATCAGGGTTCGAGTAGCTGGGGTTACGGTGATCCTATCGTTGCCAATAACCTGAAAAACCACTTTTATTTTCAGTCTACGGCAGCAGATGTGAGAAAAGAGGATTATACCGACCTTAACTGGGAAAACATGATGAAGAATGAACTAAATAATTACAGGGTGATAGATTATGGAAACCACAATCATTCCTGGGTAATAGATGGGTATGATGATGGTGGGGGAAGTACGTTATTCCACATGAACTGGGGCTGGAGTGGTTCCTCCAACGGGTATTTTTTGCTCAGCAGTTCTAGCGTTGGTAGTGGTCAGGAAGCAGTGATCGGCATTGTTCCCATTTATCAGCCGCCTGCACCTCCCACAAACGTATCGGCCAGTCAGGGTATTTTCAACGAAAGGGTGAGGGTAACCTGGCGCTGGGCCAGCAACGCCAACTATTACCGGGTGTTCCGGAGTACAACCAATGATTATTTAGCTTCTTCTGACGTCACCGGCTGGGTTTCAGGCCTGGAATTCAACGATTATAATACCATACCGGGACAAAACTATTATTATTGGGTTCAATCTTCTTCCAACTCATCCGGTACCGACCAAAGCGGTTTCAGCCTGGTGGCCATGGGCTACCTCGCCCCTCCGTCAACCCTGTCTTCCGGTTCATCTGAATATGTGATTTCGACACCTGAATATTTTAATTTTACGAGTAATGGCTGGTGGGATGTGGTTGGTGTACAGCCTGAATTCAACGAAGATAACTGGGATATATACATGTATTCCGATACATATTTTACCTCGCCATTGTTGGCCGTCTCCGAAAATGGACCCGGAATAGTTGATTTTGTGCTGGTTGACGGTAATCATACAGCTCAGATTCCCCGGGGAATCAAAGTAAACCGGTACAATGGAGTAGACATGGCCCATGCAGAATTCGACGGAGGTACAGATCAGCTTTATGTAGGGGCTAATAATGGTTTATACTGGGAAAGTGACAGGGTAGTGAAAGCCTGGGATGTTTACTTAACTCCAGGGACCTATCGGATAAGCCTGGGGGTGACCTATGGGTATTTTGATCCGGGCATTGCCCTTTATGGTTCTTCAGGGGGTAACTATTATCAAACCCGGGGTGCTGCTCTTAGTATGGCCGATGCAAATTCATGGGGTCAGGATGAATCTTCTCTGGTTACCATATATACCAGCGATTGGTATGGTTTGGTGGTCTGGTCAAATACTAATGGTTACGATGGTGAATTTAATATCACCATCGAGCAGGCCGGGACCTGGACCGGAGCTGTCAATTCCGACTGGTTTACTCCCGGAAACTGGTCTGCAGGTGTTGTACCCGATGGTACATTAGATGTTACTATCCCCAATGTAACGAATAAACCCTGGATATGGGGAGGAGAAGGCTGGGATGCGCACTGCCGTAACCTGACCCTGCAAAACGGACCGGGTAATTATCTGCGGATATACGACAGCAGACTGTTTATTGCCGGAGATGCCCATTTTTACGATCAGTTGATGATGGATTACAATGACGCTGCCGCCCAGTTGTGGGTTACAGGCAGTGTTTTCTGGGAAGAAGGGTCCACTGCCCTGATCAGCGATGCGATAGGGATCAGGGTATACGGCCATATGGATTTTCTCTCCGGGTCCAATGTCCAGATGTATGGCGGAGCAGTAATGTTCATGGGTAATACCGATTCTTATCTGCACATTTACCAGGCCGGAACAATATTGCATAGACTGGGATCCTATAAAACATCCCCTAGTTATGCTATTTTCAGTACTTATTCAACTCAACCATTGGTGGTAGAAAGCGATTTTTATACCCATCCGGATGCAACTTTTTATTTAAACGCAGATCTCACAACTTTTATCGGGGGTAATGTTTATGATAACGGATTCCTCGCCTGCCCGGCAGGTAAGGTCGTTTTAAACGGAAATTCCCAGTTGGTCAGTCTCAATAACAATAGCTATTTCAAGGACCTTGAAGTCAATTCGACTTACTATGTCAGCCTCAATGCCAATGCTCAGGTCATGGGTGATCTAATACTGACGGCCGGTGTTTTTTCTACCAATGTCTATACCCTTTTGGTCGGTGGGGATTGGATAAATACGGAAGACCCGGGTGGATTTTCTGGTACAGACGGAAAGGTGGTCTTTAACGGGGGTGATTATCATCAGTATTGTTCATCGGAAAACTTTGGCCCGTTGGAAATAAACAAAGCCAGCGGGGGTGCTTTGCGGATCATGGGATCTGAAGTCATTTGTTCCTCCTACGACTGGACCGCAGGAGCTGTGGATGTACTATGGGGCTCTTTTACTGCTAATGCTCTGGTTGATAATGGAATAGCCGGTAATTATTATGTAAATGCTGGTGGAACCATTAACCTGTCGAATTACGACGGTTGGGTCGACCTCAATGGTAATGTCAATATTTATGGCGGGAATTTCAACGTATATGGCGGAATTTCTGACAGTTACTGGCCATACGCCGCCAATGCCTCCCTTACCATGACATTCGGAGTGTTGGATTTCGTCAATACAGGAATATTAATGTTCAATTCCTCTCCTTATTCTTTGACGATCAATCAAACCGGTGGTACAATACGGACTGTCGGAAATTTCTATGCCCAAAGAACTGAATTTCAGCCTGCCGGAGGTACCGTCGAGTTATACGGAGGTAATGATGTTGCTGTTGATTGTTATAACGGGGGCTTTTTTAACCACCTGATAATCAATAAATCAAATGCTGTTGCGCCAATGTTACCCGTAGCAGGCATTCAAAATCAACTGATACTGAAAGGTGGTCTGCTGATCCAGAACGGCACCCTTGCCACAAACAATATTCCGGTATCAGTGGGTGGAGACTGGACCAACATGGTAGGTAACGACGGTTTTCAGGAAGCGATG
>JAPLDE010000261.1:29538-34023 GCA_026391855.1 Bacteroidota bacterium
ACAGTATATTTTGAAGGACCCGGCCCCTCTAATATTTTCACCCCTGAAACCTTTTATAACCTTTGTCTAAATAAGGATTATACAGATTATGATGGTTTAGAAGTGATGCCGGGGATTTCTGTTGCAGTTATAAATAATACAAACCTGTCATACGGAACATTGGAAATGGATGACAATTCCAGCCTCATCCTGAATAATCTGACCATTTATTATGATGCCGGATTAAATGCCAACGACCCTAATACAACAGTTAAACTTTCAGGTAACTGGGCGGATTATAATTATGGGCATACCATGCTTACCGGCTATGATTTCGGGGCTTCTTCAACGGTTGTGTTCAATGGATCGTCTGATCAGGACCTGACATGCTGGAGTTCAATCGGGGAGTTTTGGAATGTTACCATTGATAAACCTTCTGGTATTCTGATGAACAACGGTGACCTGGAGTTCTATGGCAATTTTTATCTCCTGAACGGGGCCTTCCAGGATAATTCATATGGATTAAACCGTTATTTCCATGGAAATTTCACGGCTGCAGATAACACCGGGTGGTATGCTTTAAATGGGAATGTCTACTTTAATGGAGGTTCAGACCAGGAATTGTATCTTAACCCGGTCGCCGGTTATTTCTACCATTTCAATGTCGACAAATCCAATGGTTCAGTGCTTTGGATGACCTCGGACGTTCATGTGCTCAATATCGGGACTGTTAATGTTAACAATGGAACGATCAACCTTAACGGGAATTTTTTGCGCACTTCCGGGTTTATCAATATCAATAGTTCAGGCAAGATGACTGTACCCGGAGGGTCAAGGTTAGAGGTAAATGAAACTGGCGGAGTTACAGTTTTCAACGGCGGAATTCTTGAGTTGCTGGGTACGGCTGAAAATAAAGCCTTGTTGAGCCATGTACACTGGGATGCTTCATATTATCCCTTTGCTGTTGAATCCGGCGGCACCCTGAGTGCGGAAAATGCCGTTTTCGAGTATATGGATTATAACGGAATTAACCTCCTCGATGGTGCCATTATTGATAGTCTTCATCCGTTAAAAAACTGTGCGTTCTGGGAGGGCCAGCCGGGGGGTGTACTCATCACGGCAAACTCCGGTCAGAACATTACTGTTGATAGTTCCTTCTTCCCTGAAAATACCTGGGGTAGCGCTTACAATGTAAGGAATACATCAAACACCGGCCAGATGCTTTTTATCAATTATATTGGTGACTTTGCCGGCGAGCCTTATGATGATGATATTTATAACAGGGTGAACTGGTTGGGAGGATTGGCCGTTGTTGCCAGTGTGGATGATCCTGTTCTGTGCCAGGGCCAGTCGACAACGATACACGCTGTGGCTACCGGTGGCACTGGTATTTACAGTTATACCTGGAGTTCACTTCCTTCGGGATTCAATGCCAATGTACCATCCTTATTAGTTACTCCTATTGTATCCCTGGATTATATTATCGCCGTGAGTGATGGATATCAGACAGTTACTGATACGGTTCATGTTACACTGAATCCGGCACCGGTTGTCAATCCTGTCTCAAACATAAGTGTTTGCAGGCTTTCTTATACGCCAGCGATTAACTTTACCGCTTCTGTGCCGGGAACCACCTTTAACTGGACTAATAGTAACGACTTTATAGGATTACCGGAAGACGGAACGGGAAACATCCCTTCATTTGAAGCCCTGAACGGTGGAAATACCACCCTGGTGGCTACGATTATCGTTACTCCCACTGCAAATGGCTGTACAGGTGCCCCGATGATTTTCACTATAACCGTATATCCGACAGCCAATTTTGCTGTGCCTCTGGATGTGATGTTTTGTAATGGAGCCCTGATCGGTCCGACCAACCTGATAGGTATGGTTCCCGGTACAACATTTACCTGGACTAACAACAATACCTCTATCGGGCTGTCGGCCTCAGGCGTCGGTAATGTGCCTTCCTTTATTGCAAACAACACCGGAAGTACCTTTCAGGTTGCCCATATCACGATTACACCATGGGCCAACGGTTGTGCCGGACAGGTACGTACCTATTCTATTACTGTATTTCCTTTACCCCAGGCTGATGCAGGTCCTGATGTTACCATAACAGCGGGATACAGTACAACATTAAACGGTAACGGGTCCGGAACCGAACCCCCGTATATTTATTACTGGACACCTGAATTCTGGCTGAATAATCCTGTTGCCCAAAACCCGGTGGCTACACCCCCGGAAACCATGGATTTTATCCTTATCGTTTCTGACGTGAATGGATGTCACGGAAGAGATACAGTCACGGTAAATGTGGTCACAGGTACCAATGAACTGAACGGTATACTTACCTACGACAATAGTGCCCATACTCCTTTGAACAATGCAACGGTTGAGCTTTTACAGGGAGGATCAGTGATAAATACCTCACTAACCGGATTTACCGGCTTTTATGGTTTTACCAGTATCCCTGCCGGAACCTATACCCTGGATGCCACCTGTCCAAAACCCCTGGGCGGCGTCAACGCAGCCGATGCCCTGCTGGCCATGAAACATTTTGTCGGTATAACCTATCTGACAGGGGTCAGGCTTAAAGCCGCCGATGTGGATGGAACCGGTTATGTGAATACCGTTGATGCACTGATCATTATGAAACGGTTTGTAGGTATCCTGGATAGCTTTGTGGTGGGTGACTGGGCCTTTGAAACACCAACGGTCACCATGGCTCCTACGGGTATCCTTACTCAGAATTTCAAAGGGATCTGCAGCGGAGACCTGGATGGTTCCTATACCCCGGCTGCTAAAAATGAATCCTACCTGTCATTGCAGGAAAGCGGACAATTGGTCGTTGGGCAACAGCAATTGGTTACCATACCGTTCACACTGGATAATCCGGATAGAGTAGGGGCTATGTCGCTGGTTTTCAACATTGACCAAAATGTGGCAAGGGTTACAGATGTCAAGGTAGAACAGGAAGGAACGCTGGTTTATCATATGCTGGGTAATGAATTACGGATCGCCTGGTACAGCTTGAATCCCTCATTCCTGAAAACGGGTGAGAGTTTATTCTCCCTTACCCTGGCACTGGAACCTTCGGTTTCCTCCGCTTTACTTTCTGATAATCAATGGATTAGTTCGACTTATGAAAGCCAGCTGGCTGATGAAAATGCCCATCTTCTCCCGGATAAGGTGCTGACTTATCCTAAGTTGGTAATGGCTTCCGATGAATTTTTCCTGGGACAGAATGTTCCGAATCCTTTCATACAAAATGCGGAAATATCTTATTATCTGCCTGAAAACGGGAGAGTTATCCTGAAAATGACGGATGTGTTGGGGAAAGAAGTGAGAACCCTGGTGGATGAAACCCAGCCCTCAGGTACCCTTGTCTTTAAACTGGTTACCGGTAACTTGCCTGCCGGTGTTTATAGTTACAAAATCGAGGTGAAGGGTGAAACCCGCTATTTCACCCAAACCAGGCAGATGGTAATAAGCAGGTAACTGTTAACCCTGGCAGGGGTTCAAACCCTGCCAGGGTTAATATGTCGGCATCATTAACTATATCAGGCGATCTTGATGAGTATGGTTTTAATAGTATCTGACACGTTTTCAGCCTTATCCACACATTTTTCAAGATTTTCGAGTATATCTTTTTTCTTGATCAGTTCAATGGCATCCTTTTCCTGTTCAAACAACACTTGAATGACATGATGATAGAGGTCATCTGCCTGGTTTTCAAGAGAATTCAGTTTAACGCAGGCATTCATGATCTTCTCCCTACTCTTGGGAAGACTGTCTAAGCCATTGATGGCAATTTCAATTTCCAGGGCAGCCAGATGGATAACTTTCACCATGTCCAGAAATACAGGCATAAATGTTTTTGGCCGGTATAGCTTAATTCGTTGGCTTGTTCCGTTCATCGAGTCTATTACATTGTCATGGTTGGCCGCGAGCTCATGGATGTCTTCCCTGTCGAATGGAGTGATAAACGATTTGTTCAGCTGGTTGAAGATCTGGTTGGTAAGCCTGTCACCCTCAAGCTCAACCTCTTTGATCTCCCTGATCAGGGGATCACGAAGATCATGGTCATCGGTGGATATCAGCTGGATCATCAACTTTGATGCCTGTACCAGGCATTTGGCATCTTTTTCAAACAAAGGGTAAAAAGAATGGTCCTTGGGAACAAAAATCTTTAATAAACTGTCGAAATTCATTGTTTAATAGGTATTTAGGAAAGAAGGCCAGGAAATGCAATTACTGAAATAATATAATAAGGTGATAAGTGAGAGACCCGATGAGCGCTGAAATAGGTATGGTTAATATCCATGCCCAGAATATTTTGTTGGTAACACCCCATTTGACGGCAGAAACCCCTTTTCTGGCCCCTGCCCCCATGATGGCGCCTGTGATGGTATGCGTAGTACTCACCGGAATCCCGAACTGAGTTGCCCCGAAAAGTGTTAATGCACCTGCCGTTTCCGCACAGAAGCCTTCATATGGCTTCAG
>JAPLDE010000125.1 GCA_026391855.1 Bacteroidota bacterium
ACATGCCATGGCATGTCCTTACATATTACCGTGTCCTATTATTCACGTTACCAGGTAGTTAACTATCAATGGTAATGTATATTGCATATTACAAAAAAAAATATTCTATCCAAATTCAACACTTTATGATCAGTATTTGAATTTCTCTTATATTTGAAATTCTTTTCACAAGTTCAACCTTAAACCAATATCAAATGAAAAAGTATTTCGTTTTATTAGTTTGTTTACTAAGTAGTTATGTTGTTTTTTCCCAGTCGCCAGAGGCTTTTAAGTACCAGGCGGTAACGAGGGGTATTGATGGCAATGTGCTGGTTAACCAGGACATACAGATGCGGCTGAGCATTCTTGCCGGTGATCCGAACGGAGGTGTCGTATACAGCGAAACCCATAATGTGACTACCAATGAGTTTGGGTTGGTTACCCTGAATATAGGGGGCGGTACAGTTGAAACAGGTGAGTTTTCTGTGATAAACTGGGGAAATAATACGTATTATTTGAAGATAGAGGCTGATGAAACGGGGGGAAGCAATTTTCAATGGCTGGGAACATCCCAGTTATTATCGGTTCCCTATGCCTTGTATGCAGCTAAAACAGGTCAGACACTGAAAGCCGGGGACGGGATCATCATCTCTAACGACACCATCAGCAGCGATGCCGTTTCACCCTGGATAAAAGACGGAAATTCAGTCTATTATAATGAAGGACAAGGCGGCAATGTCGGAATTGGTACTTCGTTACCTGACCCCTCTGCCTTGCTCGATATGAATTCCGATACAAAAGGACTGGGTCTGCCCAGGATTACTGATGATCAGCGGGATGCCATCCTGAATCCCAAAGAAGGTTTGATCATTTACAATGTGACAACAGGTTGTTTAAATGTCAGAAGGAGTATTAACTGGTTTGAGATCTGCCCGTCAGGATGTGTTCCCCAGCCAACCCCGCCTGTTGCCGGTCCGGCCGCTGTTGTAATCGCCGATAGTGTTGTATTACAGGCAAATACTCCTTTAAAAGGGATAGGAACCTGGTCGGTTGCCCTTGGCGGGACTGGAAATTTCTCCAATATTCATTCGCCCACTGCCGTTTTTAAAGGTTCTGTGGGGTATACATACGTGCTTGACTGGACCATATCCACTTCCTGTTTAACGTTGGTTGATGAAACCTCTGTTACCCTATGTTTTCCTGTTACTCAGGCTGATGCAGGTCCTGATCAGCTTCTTGTCTCCGGGTCCCCCGTACAACTGGCAGCCAATGTACCCGGAGACGGGAATACCGGTATGTGGACCATAATTTCCGGCATTAACGGGATGGTCATTGATCCGGCGAACCCGGTTTCCGGTTTTACGGGGGTTGCTCCGCTGACCTATACCCTGGTCTGGACCATAACCAATAATTGCGGAATGCGTGATGCAGACACGATGGTGATCTCCTTCGACGCCATTATGGGGGTCCCCTGCCCGGGAACACCTACCGTGGTCTATGGCGGGCAGACTTATAATACCGTTAAAATCGGTTCTCAATGCTGGCTGAAGGAAAACCTGAATATCGGAACAATGATCAATTCCTCTAACTACCAATCAAATAACGGAACTATTGAGAAATACTGTTATTCAAATGATTTAAGCAAGTGTACAATTTATGGCGGATTATATCAATGGAACGAAATGATGGCCTATACAACTATTGAAGGAGGGCAGGGAATTTGCCCCACCGGCTGGCATATACCTACAGATGCAGAATTCTGTACCATGCTTACCTTCATTGAACCCACGCTCAATTGCTCAGCAACCGGGATGATTGGGACCAATGTTGGTGGTAAGATGAGGGAAACAGGTACCACACACTGGTCGGAAACAAACACTGGGGTTACTAATATCAGTGGGTTTACAGCGTTGGGTTCAGGATACTGGGGTGATTACTCCGGAACAGGAACGTTTTATTCCTTTCTGGTGACTTCAAAATTCAGGACATCCGTTAACTATTCTTCATCTCAATCATGGTCTTATTACCTTACCGAAGGCGATAATAAAATAAATCGTTCGTTAAATAGTAAAACTGATGCACAAAGCGTAAGATGTATAAAAGATTAAAATAATTGAGCTAAGTGATTGATTTATAGCTAACTACTAAGAGAGTAGTACGGAAAATTCAGTTTGACTAATGATGTTGAAAAGCGTTTAATTAAATTAATTATTTATTACATGAAGAGGATATTATTTATTACTTGTTTATCATATTGTATATCAGCTTATTGTCAAAGTGTTTCTCCTTCGGTAACAGCAAGCAGCGGAGGATTCGTAATTGGGACCACCCTTACCCAGAGCTGGACCCTGGGGGAGGCAGTGGTTGAGACGTTTACTGCTCCGGGCATGGTGCTGACCCAGGGATTTCAACAGGGTGAGCTAACCCGCACCCTCAAGGGCAGGCTGATCTATTTTAATCCGGGTTCAAGCCCGCTGAACAACTGCCTGGTGACCCTGAGCCAGGGAAATACCATCATATTTCAGTCAACCACAGGGGTGAACGGCAATTATTTCATGAATAACCTTCAAACCGGAACCTACCAGCTCAACGCATCAACCGGTAAAGCCTGGGGAGGGGTCAATGCCTCCGATGCACTGGTGATCATGAAGCATTTTACCGGGCTAACTACTTTGTCGGGATTAAGACTTACTGCTGCCGATGTGGATGCCAGCGGGAGTATTAATGCGGTGGATGCCCTGCAGGCGATGAAACGGTTTGTTGATCTTCAGTCTTCTTTCGCACTGGGAGACTGGGTGTTTGAACACCATACCGTGATGGTAACCGGGAACGGCAACCTGACCGACAACTTCAAAGGGCTCTGTGTGGGTGATGTGGATTGTTCCTACCTTCCACCCAATACCAAGGATGAACCGGCCCTTTCCCTTGAAAACCAGGGAGTACAACTTATTAACCCCGGACAGATCGTTGAAATTCCGATAAAAGCCAAGGAGGCGATGGAATTCGCAGCACTTTCACTGGTGCTGAATTATTCCCCTGGTATTGAAGTAGTTGCCGTTGAGGCTCCAACAGAAAACCAGAACCTGGTATTCCATGCAGAGAACGGCCAACTGAGAATCGCCTGGTATACGCTCCACCCCATGATCACCGCTGCTGATGAAAGGATACTTACCCTGAAAGTCAGGCAGACAGGATCCGGCGACTCTCCCTTTGCTGAGACCGGCTTTCAAATAAACCCTGAAAGTGTACTGGCTGATTTCGAAGGGAATCCAGTCCTGAATAAAACCTTGACGATTCCTTCCTTTGTTGACGGCCGTAACGGGTTCAGCCTGAGCCAGAACCGGCCCAACCCATTCCCGAATACCACCAATATATCCTTCTCTCTTCCGGAATCAGGAAATGTCAGGCTGGTATTGCTGGATATGCCGGGCAGGCAACTCAGGGTCATAGAGGACGGTTTCAGGGATGCCGGTATTCATACTGTTGATGTAAATGCTCATGACCTGGAAGCGGGTGTCTATCTCTACCAGATGTACTTCACAAGCGGAGAAAAGAAGTATTTGCAGACAAAAAGGATGATAGTAGCCAGATAATCAGGCATTTGATTCTTCTGATCATTCTTTAGCTTATTATATCCCGGTAAATATGAAGAGCCCTGGGTGGGATTTTTACTTGTATTAAAAGGGGTAATATTTAGGCTAATGATAATGAAATCTCTTCATCATTTAGCAGACGATGTCGTCCTATTTAAAAAGGCGCTGTCTGATATTAAGTTTTTTCACTTCAATGACAAGATACTGAAATCCCTTATACCGGGCCTTCCATACGATCAATATAAAGAGGCAGGAGAACAAAGTTGCGGCCAAGACAAAGTGAAGATACAGGTTGGCCGGAGATAACTGTTTTAATACATATTCCAGGCCGAACATCAAAATTGCGGTAAGGATAAAATAGGGTAAAATGATCCGGATATAGTAAAACATCTTCTCAGAAAGTTGTTTGGCAACAAAATAGATATTGATTAAAGTCCCGATAACAGCGCCGATGGCCAATCCATAAAGGTAACCTTCTATTCCGTAAAAAAATCCAACCACCAGGATGACAGATAAAAGAATTTTTTGATAGATGGCAAGACGAAGGTAGTCCTTTGAATTTCCAACTCCGCTAATGATATTGATCAGGAGTGAGCTTAATGGATAACCGTAGCCCCCAAACAGCATGATCTTAAAATAGATAACGGAAGGTATCCACTTACTTGAAAACAGGATGACAATGAGATCGGAGCTCGTGACATATAACAAGCCTACCATAAAAAAGGTGATCAGGTTAAGCATATGAAAAACCTGGTAAACGACTGTCTTAAGGCGTTCCTTATCATGCTGAAGGTGGCTGAAAACAGGAAAAAAAACCATCATCAGGCTGCCTGAAGTATATTGGATCACGTAACTGTTAAATGACTTTGCCCGGAAATAGTATCCAAGCGCATTGGCCTTAAATATTTTTCCGATAATGATATTATCAATGTTGGTATACACTACCTCAAGCATGTTGGCGCCAAAAACCCGGATACCAAATTGTAATAATTCCTTAATGGCCTGATAGGAGTATTGGAGTTTGGGTCTCCACTTGATTTTGTAAAATAAATAGAGATTCGATACCAGGGGATTGAGCATGCTTTGCAACACTAAACTCCAGATCCCGTAACCCTGAAAGGCTAAAGTGATCCCAATAATACCACTGATGATGGCACCGATGAAATTTCCGGATGATAATACTTTAAAATTGAGTTCTTTCTGTAGTTTCATCCTGATCACCGAGCCGAAAGAATTAATGATAAAGAGGGGAGATAGGGCTTTGGCAAGTAAGCCGATAATTTCCCGGTCGTAGAATCTGGCCAGCAACCCACTGCCCAGAAAAAGGACCACGGCAAAAAAGGTTCCTATGGTCAGGTTAAAAATGAAAACGGAAGAATAATGTCTGTCCTCAACCTCTTTTCGCTGGATTAATGCCAAACCAAGCCCCAGGTCAACAAAGGAAGAAGAAATGGCGATGACCACCGTCACCATCGCGATCAGACCAAAGTCCTCAGGCGACAGCAGTCGGGCTAAAAAAATGGAGACGATAAAACCTACGGTCTGACTGGCTAGTTTACCGGTAAAACTCCAGAAAAAACCATGGATTGACTTTTTTTTTAAATTTTCCAAAGAGCGCTGATTCGTGTTTAATGCCTGGAATTGAGAGGATTGGTTATACGTGAAAACCGATTTTCAAAATGAATGCAAAGTTAAATTAATATCCTTGTCAACGGCGGCAGTTATTGGTTAATTGTGTGCATTTAGCCGGTAAGCAGTCGGCAGTCGGCAGTTGGCAATCGGCAGTTGGCAGTCGGCAGTCGGCAGTCGGCAGTCGGCAGTCGTAGGGACACGCTACTGCGTGTCCTATTGTTCACGTTACCAGGTAGTTAGCTATCAAGGGTAATATATATTGTATGCTACATTAAAAAATAATCTATCCAAATTCAACACTTTATGATCAGTATTTGAATTTTTCTTATATTTGATATTATTTTTACAAGTTCAACCTTTAACCAACATCAAATGAAAAAGTATTTTGTTGTATTAGTTTGTGTGCTAAGTAGTTATATTGTTTTTTCCCAGTCGCCCCAGGCTTTTAAATACCAGGCGGTAACCAGGGGTATTGATGGTAATGTGCTGGTTAACCAGCACATACAGATGCGGCTGAGCATCCTGGCCGGAGACCCTAACGGAGGTGTCGTATATAGTGAAACCCATAATGTGACTACCAATGAGTTTGGGTTGGTTACCCTGAATATCGGGGGCGGAACGGTTGAAACAGGTGAATTTTCTGCGATAAACTGGGGAAATAATACGTATTATCTTAAGATAGAGGCTGATGAGACGGGGGGAAACAATTTTCAATGGCTGGGAACCTCACAATTATTATCGGTTCCTTATGCCTTGTATGCAGCTAAAGCAGGT
>JAPLDE010000022.1:0-17320 GCA_026391855.1 Bacteroidota bacterium
GATGAACAGAAGCGACCAGCTGCTGATATACGGCACCATCAATATTCTCCCTGAAAAGCCTTGACTCAAGACAGTCCTTATACTTGTTGACCTGGGCAATAAACAACTGGTTCTTCATTTCCCCGTCAAGAAGGATGGCATGGGTGTTTTCAAATTTTTTGTGGTTATTCCAGAAGGTGTTCATCACCAGGGTACGGTCGGCGGGTACCTTATCGCCCCTGTATTTCATGTAGCCGGCAATATTCAGGGTCACTTCCTTCCCGGTACTCAGGGTAACTTTGGCCGGTGGGATTTCCAGGTTGTTCAGGGTCCTGGAGGCGGATGACGGTACCTGAGCTGAAATCCTGCTCCTGGTTACGATCCGCTGCTGGTCTTCCGGGAGGATATGGTCTTTCATCCTCATCGTCTGTTCTACACCAAAGCTGTATACCTTCAGCCCGGGCTCTTCTTTCAGATATTCTTTGAATTTGGCGTCCCCGAGTTTCAGCAGGTCAGGTTCTACAAAGGCCATCTTTGCCCCGTATTGAACATAGAGGCTCTCCATTTCGCCTTTCAGGCCATTATACAGAGTATTGCCGACATCCATGTTGGATTGGTTGCTGGCATAGTTGTAAAGCCTCTCAAGCTTCAGGTTCAGATCATCTGTCATCTTCATAAATGCCAGCATATTAGCAGCCGAAGATGTCCAGGTGCCGGAATAATTATCGATACCGGCAATCAGTTTAACAACTACTTCCTTCTCCTTTTTCCAGGTTTCAACGTCAGGGTAGATGTCTTCGATCTTCCAGGTCAGTTCTTTAGGGACATCTTTACGGTCATTCATCGAATAATCCGGGATAGTGACCTGGGCAGAAACCTGGTGTCCGCTTGTCAGCCAGAGGGTTAGAATTATCATTGTCAACAAAGGTTTCAGGAGTAAAGTCTTTTTCATCTTCAGGGTTGTATTAAAGGTTACCAATTCTTTTTGCACGGCAAATGTAAAAATTTCCGGGGCAGCAATTACAAATCGTGAAGCCGAGCTATCTTTGTTTAAAAGGGAAGCAAACCGACCATAACCGACAACAAGACCACCGATGTTTCCACCAACGGCAGTATTACCAGTCATTTAACGGGTTTGGCAAAAAATACCACTAAGGCCGAGTGGCAAACATTGGTGGATTTATACCTCCCTCTGACGAATATACCGCTATGGGCTTACCTGACCCCAGGATGCATTTCAATTTTGAGCAAATTTGTTGGTTATTTTTCAAATGAAAAAGAGGAATCCCAGCCAAACTGACCCCCTCTGACAAGAGTAAAGTATATTAAGGAATATCGAATGGCTTACAATATTACTTATTTTTTCAGCTGAAATTTACATCCACCTTCATCACGATAGTTTAAAAGATGCTTTCTTCACCCACCCGTCAAGATAGTTCTTGAACGATAATATATAAGAGATATAAAGTATTGACTTTCAGTAAAATGAGCAATAATAGATAAGACGAGTCGCGATTTATGTTTAATATCATTAGTAAACCAATAGTTTTGTTACCAGTTTGTTGTGATTTCCCACTCTCGTTACAAAGTATAATCCTCTAGGCAGAGTAATTCTATCTTCACAAGATATTTCGAATTTATTCGCCCAAAACTGCCTCCCGCTCGAATCTATAATCTCAATAAGTTCTTTTTGAGGGTTTTCAATAATAATATCGCCCTGTGACGGATTAGGGTAAACTTTGAATTGCAGTTCTTTTTCCGCTTCGTTTATTCCTGTATTACAGTTGATAATAGTAATCACAATCGAATCTATGGCATATGGGAAAGAGTCTGTGCCAATGACAGTTAATGTCAAAGTTACTGTTCCTGCCTGTATATCACCCGGGCCTGGGCAATAAATAGGATGCAGTGTATGAGGTTCGTTAAAAGTACCAGTGCCGTTGGTTGCCCAGTAAAAACCTAAATAATTCGTAGCTAATGCGCTATCAAGAGTTAAACAATCACCAATGCAAATTGTGGTATCTGGTCCTGCATAAGCAGTGGGGCCATCGATCATTTCGGTAGTATGTGTCTGCCAGGATTGTGAATAACAATTAAATGCAATCACCAAAAAAACAAATATTACTAGCTTTCTCATAATCATCGTTTTATATGAATATTTCAGCTCAAAAATTGCCAAAAAATTAGGGTTATGATGTAGTAAGAAAGACCCTTTTCATATTTGAAAGCTGTCTAACACTCCTCAATAAATCCTTGATGCTTCAACATTTGTTGTAACAAAAAAGCCCACCTAATTGATTTACAATTAGATGGGCTTTCATCTTGTTGTCCGACCAGGGCTCGAACCTGGACTCGACTGATCCAGAGTCAGTTGTGTTACCAATTACACCATCGGACAAAGAACGGTGCAAAGATAAAGAATTTTTAAAAAAAATGAAAGGAATTCGGCAATTTGTGAATTTGAAAATTTGAAAATTTGGAAATTTGGAAATGAGCCATTTTTTCACCTTAATCACCTTAATCACCTTAACAAAACATTTGCTATCCGTCAAAAAACGACGTAGGTTTGTTAGAGAAAACCTATAAATCCGGTAAAAATGAATAAGCTGTTTCTGTTTTTTTTGCTGTCTTTTTGGTCTGTCGGTATTTCCGCACAAATGGATATCAGTGCGTTTAATGCCACAGGGTCCGGGTATTCGACCGCTAAGTTGACGGATTACCAGTGTTTGGGGATCAACCCTGCCAACCTGGGATGGAGCTGGAGTGAGAATTCCATGAACCTGGGTTTGGTGGAAACCGGGTTTTCTATTCATACCCAGGCACTTACACGAAAACAGGTAAGCCATGACCTGCCCAGTTCCAGCTTTCAGATGACCATGGAGGAGCGGGAACAGGCAGCTGCGAATTTCAGCGGAAAACGTTTCTGGGCACAAGCTGCGGTCACCTGGCTGGGTTTCTCCTTTCAGGATGACAAAGCGGGTGGCTTTGCTTTCAGCATTCGTGAGCGGTTTCTCTGGAACACAAAATTCAATCTTCAGGCTGCCCGTTTCCTGTTTCTCGGTTACCGTGACCCTTACTTCGACTCAAAAATGCTGGAAGGATCTGATTCTGTCGGGTACGCCTCCAATCCGCTTCCTGCATCCACTGTATATGCGGGAACAAATCTTCAATTCATCTGGTACCGGGAATACAACCTGGGATATGGTCGTAAGATAATGAATACCAGGGATTTTGACTGGTATGGAGGGATCGGGCTGAAGTACCTGACCGGTTATGGCAGTTTCCAGTATCTCCAGGATGGTTCAGGATTGAAGGCTTTTACTGCGTTGTCTCCGGTTTTTAATGTGAATTATAATGAGGTCACCCCTTCCAAGATTGAGGGTAAAGGGTTGAAAAAAACCGGAAACGGATTTGGCGCTGACATCGGAACAACCCTGATGTACAAACAGAACCTGAAAGTTGCCCTCTCGGTAAATGATATCGGCTTTATTAAGTGGAATGGAAATGTGTATGAAGGACAGGAGGTGAGGGTATGGCGTATCAACAGCGAGGGTATCGATAATTATGACTTGTTTTCACAGGGAGAACTGATTAAAACCGATGCTGCCCCTGGTGATCCCGACAGGTGGAAAGGGTTGAAATACAAGAAGGTGTGGCTACCTACCAACCTTCGTGCGGGAGCAACCTATAAAGTGGTCCCTAAACTTGAGTTTGGAACAGATCTTTATATCCCGCTGAAAAAAGATGTTCCGGGAGCCTATGAAGGGGTGGTTTTCGGACTGGGAACTGTTTATGAACCGGCCAAATGGGTTCAGCTTTCGATAGGGTTTGTGACAGGCAAGGATGTGGGGACCAATGTCCCTGTCGGGATCACCTTTTTCCCGGCCAGGGATGAAGATTCCAGCTGGCAGCTGGGGTTCGCCCTCAGGGATGTGTCGACCTACTTTAAAAATAGTGATCCCACCGTTTCAATGGCTGTTGGGTTTCTAAGGTTTGCCTTCGGGAATAAAAGGGTTTAACCCATGTGACCATGTGGTATTTGGGTTACCGTGTATGCTTCGTCCAGGAATCTTTCAGGGATACGGTTCGGTTAAAAACCGGTTTTTGGGGTTTAGTATCCGGATCCACACTGAAGTACCCTACCCTTTCGAACTGGTATTTCCCGAAGGGTTTGGCATTCAATACTCCGGGTTCGGCCATACATTCAGTTATTTTCAGGGAATCCGGGTTCAGGAAGTCTTTGTAGTCTTGTCCTTCTTCCACATTATCAGGATCTTCCCTTAAGAAAAGATGGTCATACAGCCGGGCTTCGGCTTTTATGGCGTGTTGTGCCGACACCCAGTGTATGGTTCCCTGCACCTTACGGCCATCCGGCGAGTTTCCCCCCTGGCTGGCCGGATCATAGGTACAATGGATCACTTTCACCTCCCCGTTTTCATCTTTTTCGACCCCGACACAAGTGACAAAGTAGGCATATCTCAGCCTCACCTCGGTACCGGGTGAAAGGCGGAAATATTTCCTGGGAGGGTTCTCCATGAAATCTTCCTTTTCAATAAAGATTTCCCCGGAGAAAGGAACGAGCCGTGTGCCTGCGGCCGGATCTTCCGGATTGTTGATGGCTGTTAATTCTTCTGTATGACCTTCGGGATAGTTATCGATAACAACCTTTACCGGGTTCATCACCGCCATTACCCTTAATGATCTTTTATTCAGTTCTTCCCTCAGGCAGTGTTCCAGGAGAGCGAACTCGATCACATTGTCGCGTTTGGCCACTCCCACCTTATCGGCAAAAAGGCGGATGGCTTCCGGGGTGTATCCTCTTCTCCTCAAGCCGCTGATCGTGGGCATTCGCGGGTCATCCCAACCGTTTACAAAGCCTCCTGTCACCAGTTCCAGCAGTTTGCGTTTGCTCATCACGGTATAACTCACGTTCAACCTTGCAAATTCGATCTGCTGAGGGGTAAAGATCTCCAGTTCCCTGATAAACCAGTCATATAATGGCCGGTGTACCTCAAATTCCAGGGTACAGACGGAATGGGTGATGCCTTCGATGCTGTCGGACTGGCCATGAGCGAAGTCGTACATCGGGTAGATGCACCAATTGTCGCCGGTGCGGTGATGATGGGCATGCATGATACGGTAGAGTACCGGATCGCGCATGTGCATATTCGGAGAAGCCAGGTCAATTCTGGCCCTGAGCGTACGGCTGCCGTCAGGGAACTCCCCCTGCTTCATCCGGGTAAAGAGGTCGAGGTTTTCCTCAACGCTGCGGTTGCGGTAAGGGCTCGGGGTAGCCGGAACAACAGGAGTACCGCGGTTGTTGCTTATCTCCCCGGCGCTAAGGTCACACACATAAGCCTTTCCCTTCCTGATCAGCTTCACTCCATACTCATACAAGGTTTCGAAATAATCGGATGCATAAAACTCGCGGTCTCCCCAGTCGAATCCAAGCCATCTCACATCCTGTTTAATGCTGTCGACATATTCCTGTTCTTCTTTTGAGGGGTTGGTATCGTCGAAACGAAGGTTGCATTTTCCGTTATAATTCTTTGCCAGGCCAAAATTGAGACAGATTGACTTGGCATGCCCGATATGCAGGTAGCCGTTGGGTTCCGGCGGAAAACGGGTATGGACCCTGCCGTCGTTCTTGTTATTCCTGATGTCTTCTTCAATGATCTGTTCGATGAAATGCAGCGACCTGCGTTCTTCAATAGGTTCTTCCCGATTGTCGGTCATTGTATGAAAGTTTTAAGATGTATTAAGAAGGCGCAAAGGTAGTATTTTACTCTTTAACCCTGCATCAGCTGTTCGCAGATAAGCCCGGCCGAATACACAGCATGCCATTGCACCAGCTTGCTGACCCCTATATAAGAAACATAGGGCAGCGTCCACTCCAGCACGGGGAGCCAGTATGGAAGCGGATCCTCTTCAAATATAGTGACCTGTTTAGCATATTTCCTGACCCGGGTAACCATCTCCCAGGCTTTGGCCACCTGTGGATCATCCCCTGTGTAAAAGAACTCTGTTGGTTCTCCCAACTTACTCATTCTGACCAATTTCTCTTCCATCTGAAGTTTTAGAGTGAGGTCGTTCTCATCCCCTGAACGGGTCATTTCTATTTTGAAGATAGGTTCCAGCCGGGCAAAATCCGAAACATTATTCTTCACCTCTGTCTCCGAAAAATCGATGATATAGATATTTTCCTTCTCGTCGATAAGAATGTTCTGCATGTTCAGGTCTCCGTGACAAACCGAGGTATAGCAATGGAAAGCCTCGTTTTCGCGACCTCCCCACACATGTTTGAGGTACCAGTATGGATTAAGCACTTCCCTTCCCAGGTACTTGCAGGTCAGATATTTATCATCTGCATCAATATCAAGGTATTGGCCGGCATCTTCCAGTATTTTCGGAAAAAAGGTTTTTCTCGGGTCATGTTCTTTGAACAGGAATCTTTTTTCCCAGCGGGGCTGGCCGTACCAGGGTTTCAGTATTCCTTTGAAAATTCTGTCGAACAAGGGGATGAGGTTCTCCGTCGTCCATTCCCGGTAGAGATGGGTCAGCCACCTGATGTTTGATTCAGGACCGCCTATGCCCAGGAAGTTGTAACATATACCGCCCATTCCCCCGTAATATTTCGCACCAAGCACCGATACACTGTTATTCAGAATAAAAGGCTGGACACTTTCATGGTATCTTTTCTCTTCGCGGCGGATCATGGCGGTATTTCCCAGCTTCAGTACGGTCGGTAAGAGTTTCTTACCATTTTTGTCGTAGCTTTCAACCATAAAGGTTTTGGCTGAGAACCCTCCGTGGAGCGGTTGAAGCAACACACTTGAATGATCTTTATAGATACTTCGGACGATGAGGTCCCAGTTGTCGTCAAGCGCTTTCCCATCTTCAGTTTTCAGGTGTGAGCGCTGCGATTCATGGTCCTGGTAGCGTTTGGGTAAGAAAAGCCATATCTTTCCTGAAACAACCGGCTTTTCCGGAGGACTTGTCAGATGAAGTCCTATTTCATGACGATCAAGCACCGCATGAAGGCATTTATCAAGCTGTTCGCCTTCAGGAAGGGTCTCCAACCCGTTCAGCAACAGGGAACGACGCACATAATGCATCTCCCCGTCCTGTTCCATCTCCCTGAAGTGTTTCCTGATCCCCTGTAAGGCTTCTGATAGCTGGTTTTCCGCGTTCATGACCATTAAACCCTGGCATAAGCGTATCTCCCGGGCCCCGTCCGTTTCTCCGAAATCCAGGAAGGCCGTGACTCCCATTACAGGAGGGGTCTTTTTCCCTGCCTCACGTACCAGGGTGAACAGGTCATCAATCAGCACATCGTTGTTAATACCCTGATCCCCTGATATTTCAACAAAATAGGAAGGGTCACCACTGACCCCGAGAAATTGATCAACATAAACTCCAAAGATATCCTGATCCTGAATATGCTGAAAATCAGTTACTTTCTCATCAGAAGCCGGATGATAAGCGAAAAAGCCAGGCAGGCTGATAAAGGGTCCCATCGTATCAAGGGCCTGCTGACGACCGGAGGAAAAACATCCCTCCCCCATTGCATAACCCAGCTCGTTCAGGGAAACGAAACAGAGTTTACCTGCGAAACTGCCTGATGCCGGTCTGCCGTTCACTACCGACCCGGCACCATCGAAACGGGTCAGGTTGTATGAACGGTCCTCCATGCGGAGATCCTGTTTCAGCAGTCCCTGGTCCGAATCACGTTCAATGGTTTCTTCCGCTGCTTTTAAAGAAGTGGTCAGGTGAAACTGTGCGGTCAATCCACTGATCTCCAGCACCTGGAGAATCTGAGGCGAAGCTCCGCTCAACACCGAATAACCTCCTTTTTTCCGGAGTTCCTTTTCCAGGCTGACCAGTTTCCTGATCCCAGCGCTTGACAGAAAATGCAGGGGTTCCAGGTCGAGGATCACAAACGGGTTCTCCCGGATGTTATACAGTATCTCATCATCAAACACCTGGACGGCCATCGCATCAAGACTTCCGGTCAGCCGGAAAGCCGTAATGCCCATTTGAATTGGTTCAATCGTTAGCATATTTCTATTTTATTAAAGTTCCATAATATCTTCATCCCAGATCTCCGGCTTTTCTTTTATAAAGCGCTGCATCAATTCATAACATTCGGGAAGATCAAGGTCAACCACCTCAACGCCATGACTTTCCATGAATTCCCTGGCACCGGGAAAGCTCCTCGACTCACCGACTATGACTTTTGGGATCTTGAACTGAACGATGGTCCCTGCACACATATAGCAGGGCATCAGGGTGGAATAGATGACCGTATTGCGGTATGACCCGATGCGGCCTGCATTATTCAGGCAGTCCATTTCCCCGTGAAGAATGGGGTTGTTTTCCTGTACCCGTTTGTTGTGTCCTTTGGCAATGATCCGGTTGTCCTTTACGAGCACCGACCCGATGGGGATACCGCCTTCGTTATACCCGGCCAGGGCTTCGGCCAGGGCTGTTTGCATGAATGGATCCATAGAAGGCGATTTAGGTGATGAAATGATAAAGACTGCCAACTGCCGACTGCCAACTGCCAACTAATTAGTGGGTAAAGATATTAACGAATGGAATACTTTCCTTACTTTGGCCTGTAATTTTGAAGAGGAAAATGATGATTTCAGGGTTGAGAAAGGAAGACCGGCTGATCCTGCATCTTTGCCGGACTGTTGTAGGGCCTGAGGTGAAGGATGAGCTGATGTTGCTGATCAGCGGGCAGCCTGACTGGGAGTATATTGCCAGGTGTGTTCGGCAGAACGGGGTGGAAGCGTTGTTTTACATGAACATATTGCCCTTTAAGCCACCTCCGGAAATTCATGAAAGACTCAGGCAGGCATATTATCTGAATCTGAAGCGGAATATTCTGCTGGAGGAAGAGATCAGCCGCGTGGTTCGTGTGCTGGATGCTCTCCGGATACAGGTGGTGATACTAAAAGGGATGAGCCTGGCCAGGTTTGCTTACGGTGACCTGAGCCTGAGGCAGATGGCGGATATTGACCTGCTGGTCCACCCCAAAGACCTGGTAAAGGCTTATGAACACTTGCAACAATCCGGTTATCAGCCTATTAAGGTACCTCATTCCCGCTGGCATGTGGAAAATATGATAAGGTTGGGGAAACACCTGCCAGACCTGTGGAACGGTACCAACAGCCTTGACCTGCATGCCAAACTGTTGACGGGAGAGGAAACGGATTCTCCTTTTCATCAGGAAATATGGGATCACCTTGACCAGGCCGTTTTCAAGGAAGCAACGGCCTTGGTTTTATCTCCGGCCCTTCAGCTGGTTTATACTGCTGTGCACCTGAATGATCATGCCGGGCATGGTCTTTTTCAACTGCGGTTATACTGCGACCTTGCAGAGGTTGCGAGAAACCAGATGAAGCCGGCCGACTGGGGACTATTCAGCGATTTGCTTTCCCGGTTTTCATTGTCAGAAGCGGTTCTTCCTCACCTTTACCTGGCTTCTTTCTTCCTCGGCAGCCCTGTCCCGTGTGAAGTAATTCCGGATGGAGTTATAGAGAACCCTGAAACCCTTAAACAGTGGTTTATTGATAACCTGGCCACAGGTAAAAAGGCACCCGCAGATACGGTGATCAGGGATGAATTCATGAAGACTTTCCGAAAGCTAAAAGGGATGAATGCCAAATTCAGGCATACACTCGGCTATGTTTTTCCCTCCAAGAAATTCATGCTGCAACGGTATTCAATTCCCCGCCCCGGTTTCTACTATCTATGGTACTTTCACAGGCTGGCCAGGATATTCCGGCTATTACTGGACAGATAGGTTAAACGCGGCATAGAGCCCGTTTTTCTGTAGCAGTTCCTTATGGTTTCCCTGTTCCAGCAGCATTCCCTTCTCGAGAACCATGATATGATCGGCTTTACGGGCTGCAGTCATCCGGTGGCTTACGATCAGCGTGGTCTTTCCTTTGGTAAGTTCACTGAATCGATCAAAAACAAAGGCTTCTGCCTGGGGGTCGAGGGAGCTGCTGGGTTCATCAAGCAAGAGGTAAGGCCGTTGCCGGTAAAAGGCCCTGGCCATAGCCAACTTCTGCCATTCACCGATGCTGAGCTGATGAACGCCCCCAAAAACGCGACCCAATTGGGTATCATAACCTGCAGGGAAGGATTCGATCAGCTCATCGACCCCTGCCTGCCGGGCTGCCTGTTTCAGTTTCTCCCTGCTGTAAGCGGCATTGATATCACCCAGCAGGATATTCTCCCCGGCTTTCAGGTAATAAAGAACAAAATCCTGGAAAAGGACACTGAACCTGTCGAAGAGGTCTTCAGGTTTCCAGTCCCGGGTATCTGTACCATCGACGATTATGCTGCCAGAGACCGGCAGGTATAATCCGCAAAGCAGTTTTACCAGGGTTGATTTTCCAGCGCCGTTGCTGCCGACCAGGGCGGTAGTCTTATCCTCCTTCAGGACAAAGGAGACATCTTTCAGGGCAGTCCTTTCACTTCCCGGATATGTAAAACAAACCTTGTCGAAAACAATGCCTTTGTCCGTTCCCGGTTTCATGATCACCGCTGAAGATTCCCTTCTGGGTTGCCGGATCTCCAGGAATTCCTCCAGGTTTTTCATATACAGCTGATCATCATAAAGGCTGGCAATGCTGTTGGTCAGGTCCCTGATAAAGCCGGCTCCCCGTTGGAAAGCGAGGAAATACAGGACGATGGTCCCCGTACTCATCTTCCCTTCCAGAGTAAGGATGACGGCCCAGATCAATACAGAAAAGATCACCAGGGTAGAAAAGACCTGGGTCAGGATATCGTTGGTGGTCCTTTTCCGTAAAAAAGCCAGTTTTTCCTTTTTCAGCGTCCGGTTAAGGGTTTCGAAGAGGTTGCTGAAGTGAGCCGACAGGCCAAACAGCCGGATCTCGCGGGCAAAGGCTTCCCCTGTAAGAATACGGTGATAATAGGACAGGCGGCGTTCCCGGTCCGTCTTTTCCCGGTTCCAGTTGTAAAGCTCACGGGTGTGCCTGAAACGGAACATCAGGGATGGGACACCGGCCACCAGCAGGGCCAGGGCGATAGACCAGTGAAGATAAAGGAGAATACCCATCAGCACTCCCATGGAAAAGAGGCTTTGGATGAGCTGAAAGAGACCATTGACCATCTTTGCCGGGCGAAAGGAAGCCTCCCCTGATGCCCTGAAAAGGAGATCATGATAACGGGAATCCTCGAACCATGACAGCTCAAGTTCACCGGCTTTTTTATGCAATAAACCATACATGTAGTCACTCAGGTGAACCGACTGAAGTTCCCTGATCATGCCCCCTGCAATTCCCGATACAACGTTTAAAAGGAAAACCCCGGCAGTAATCGCGGTCAGCCAGAGGATCTCCTCTTTCGTGCGGCTGCCGGAAGCAGAAACACCTTCTGCTATCCTGTCGACCAGGAGTTTCATCATCCAGATAAAACCCAGGGGAAGAATCCCCTGCAGCAGTGTGACCAGCAGGTTCAGCCAGGTCCAGGAGCGGGCACTGTCCATAACGTATTTCCATGCCCTGGCAAAAAGCAATAGCTTTGTTTTCAAGTCAGTTGGTTTTCTATGCAAAGACACAAAAAAATCACAAAACAAGGTAATACATGGTTGTTGATTTTTTAATTTGTTATTATGCTTGAGAAACATTATTTTTGTCAAACATAATAATAGAGTCATGAAAGATTTTGTAAACAGAACCAGGGAAATTGGAAGGCTCAACAAGGCCATCTCCGCTGACAAAGGCAAGCTCATCATTATATATGGACGACGCCGTTGTGGAAAATCCACCTTAATCAAAAAAGTTCTGTCCAGTCAGGATGTATATTATCTTGCCGATTTGCGGGATAAAAAACTTCAGATTGACAGTTTAGCCATAACCATTGGTCAAACTTTTTCTGATTTTGACAAGGTGGTTTATCCTGATTGGGAATCCTTATTCAGGGCCTTGAATATGAGGGCTAAGCAAAGATTTACACTCTGTCTTGACGAATTTCCATACCTGGTCAGGAATTCACCGGATCTTCCTTCGGTCCTTCAAAAGATAATCGATACCGGCGGAAACTCAAATTACCATCTCCTTTTATGCGGTTCAGCTCAACAAATGATGCAAAACATAGCCCTTGACAGTCTTTCACCTTTATTTGGAAGAAGTGACGAAATCATGAACATAAAGCCAATGCAGATTTCTTACCTGCAACAGTATTTACAAACAGCCCCAATAGAAACAATCATAGAGTATGGCACCTGGGGCGGAATCCCCCGGTATTGGGAAATACGCAATCAATCAACCAGTTATATGGAAGCAGTCAAGTATAACCTACTTGACACTCAGGGTATTATATCCGATGAACCTGAACGACTTTTCAGAGATGATATGCGCACTTCTGTACAGGCATATTCCATTTTAGCTTTAATAGGTATGGGCTGTCACCGGATGTCGGAAATTGCTGCCAGGCTGAATAAGCCTGCCACCCAATTAACCAGGCCAATCCAGAATTTATCGGACCTGGGATATATTAAACGTGAAATTCCATATGGTGTATCTGAAAAAACATCGAAACAAACACTCTATAAAATTGCCGATCCTTTCATAAATTTCTACTTTACCTTTATCATTCCCAACAAAAGCCGGTTACAATTTGGGTTGGTCGACCAGGTGTGGTATGAGATCAACCAAAAATTTCCAATTTATTTTTCAACCATATGGGAAGAACTATGCAGACAATCAGTCCCCGGGTTACATCTCCCTGTACCGTTTAACCCCGCTAAGCGATGGTGGGGAGGGAGAGAAAAAATACAACCGGCTGAAATTGATATTATTGCAGAATCAGCAGATGGAGAATATTTGCTAATAGGTGAGGCAAAATGGAGCGATAAAAACAATGCTGGCGAATTAGAAAAGCAATTGGATGAAAAAAGCAAAAATGGTCTTTTCAGAAATAAAAAGATCATAAAAGCGCTTTTCATCAAAAACCCCGATGCAACAAATAAAGAAAACTTATATATATTTTCCCCTTCGGATGTAATTTCAGCGCTATTGTAAGTGAAAAACGGATATTTACGACAATATTCTCACTATACTGAGAATAAACGTGAATTTATTCTCAGTATAACGACCTTAATACCTTTTTATAGACCCTGTGAGACAGATAAAAACAATAGTAAGCAGGACCGGTAACCCGGCTTAGAGAGGCCAGGAAGCGGCCTTTTCCGGGGATCTTTTTCCTTCCGTTTCTTTCCAGGGAAACCAGGTGTCCCAGTATTTGTTCCCTTTCCAGTGGGGAATCACTTCGTGTACAGGCATCTCCTTTGGTGAAAAACCGTTTTCCGGCTGAAGTCATACGGACGGCAATAAGCCTGTGGGCAATAAGCTTACCGGCACCGGGGAATACCACTAACTGTCCCCTGAGGGGCTCTTCTCCCGGGCTGAAGGGTTCTATGATGGCCACATCTCCCTTCCTGATCCAGGGCCACATACTGCGACCACCCACGGTTACCCTGACAGTTCTGCCTTCCAGGAGAAGGTCGGCACCCAGGCCCGACAGAAAGGCGATATCCGGCTGAGGGTTCATGGCTGCTGATGAAGGCAGGTGATAAACCGGTATTGAAGCAGTCAGTTCAGAAACCATCCCGAGTAGTCTTTCCACCTGCCAGCGTTCATAGTGATGCTGTATACAGAAAGAGAGGACACTGGCCGCAGCCTGAACACCGGTCACAGGATGAATGGCATTCTGAAGATCGTGATGAAGCAGGTAGATCGCATCTACGGTAACCACTTTTGGTGCATCCGGGTAGGCCATGGGTGTGTTGTACATGCAAAACCGGCCGTCTTTCTTCCGGATCAGGATACGGTCATCGTTGATGATCCTGGCACCCCCTGACTGCCAGAGACGGGCCATGGTGCTTTTACCGGAGCCACTGAAGCCGGTGAAAAGCCGTCCCTTGCCATTATCAAAAACACCCGACGCATGGATCATGAAAGCATGGTTGGCCAGGGCAAGGTAATAAAGGAGGAGAGGGCCGATTGGGTATGGGAAAAGTCTAATTTGGAAATTTGGAAATTTGGAAATTTGGGGATTTGTGTTTACATAGAGTTTGAAATTTTTTAATTCCGGGCCGAAAACGAGGAAATGTTCATTGTTGCCGGTGACGATGATCTTAATATTCCCGTTTTGCCGGATGCACCAGGAAACCTGTGGAATATCCTGATAATCAGGCTGCTGCATAGCTTTCACCGCTCCGTCTTCATTCAGGCCCTGAAACACTTCCACCGAACCCTCAAGCTCAGGCGGAATGCCCTTTAAGACAGTGACGAGCGCATCGGGTTCTTTCCTGCAGACATTCAAGAAGGGCCGGTAAGGGCTGTCGATTCCGAGTTTAATTTCCCCTGACCCGCTTACCCGGAAATGGATGCCGCCTGCGAGGAAGTCAAGGGTGTTTGGAGGGAGGAGTGACATTGGGGAGAGTTTGGGAAAAGGGATCGGGGAATGGGGATCGGGGAACAGGGAACGGGGATCGGGGAACGGGGATCGGGGATCGGGGATCGGGGAATTGGGAACAGGGAGGTTTTTGGATTTTAGACGACCGACTGTTTTTTTGATGTCAGATGTTTGATGTCAGATGTTTGATGTTTTACTGCCGACTGCCGACTGCCGACTGCCAACTGCCGACTGCCAACTGCCGACTGCCAACTGCCGACTGCCAACTGCCGACTGCCAACTGCCGACTGCCAACTGCCAACTGCCGACTGCCAACTGCCGACTGACAACTGCCAACTGCCAACTGCCGACTGCCGACTGCCAACTGCCAACTGCCGACTGATTTAGGTTGTAGATTTCGGAATTTGTCAATTGAATCAGGGGATAAAGGAAGCGTTTACGTCGCCTGTGCAGAGGCCGTTGATATTACAGGTCCGGGTGGTTCCGGGGGTTGTCAGCACGATGGTTTTCTCTTCAAATTTCCAGTTTCCCGCGGTAAAGGAAGAAATAAGCTCAACGAATCGTTTTTGGATCAGCAGGGCGTCGATGGCATTGACATACCCGCTCGCGTCTGTGTCGCCGGCCAGGAGTTTCAGGTCAGTCAGGACAGATAAGCCAGTAAAATGACGGATCACGGCCAGGGCATCGACGGCATTGATGCCGCCTGCCGGGGCGGCAGAAGAAGCCCGGACATGATAGGTACCGGGTGAGATGCCTGTAAAGCGGTAAAAACCGGAAGGATCGGTTTGACCGGTAAGAAGGAGTTGGTTAAGTGAATCCAGCAGCTCTACCGTAACATTATTCAAAGGGGTTTTGGCGGGGTTATCGTAAACCACCTGTCCGGTGATCACCGAGGGTGAGAGATGTAAGACAAAGCGAGTGGCAGTATTGATGGCCTGGGAAGAGAAAGGATACGGGGAAATGCGCAGGTCTGTCTGTGTTCCTGTTACCAGGTCTTCCAGAATGACGGAGGTTCCGGGTTCAAAGGCGGTTGTATTTGCTGAAATACTGAAGGTTCCCGCCTGGATTGAGCTGAATCCAAGCTGGATGCTACGAGGTTCCTGTAACGGGCTCAGGCTATTGATGACAAGGGGTTTCTGACCGGGAACGGTTGAATATATCTCAGGCAGGGAAGGCTGGCTGGTGAACATTTTCTCAGAATCCCAGCTTTCAAAAGCATCAGCCGCATTTTCGCTGAAGAGAACGATGGTTTCATCGGTGTTACCGTTAGCGTTGACGCTGATCCTCAGGATATGGCTTTCTTCCTCAGGCGATTTCTGGGCCGCAACCATGGTATGCGTTCGCATTGCATTCGTAAAAGAGATCGAACCGGTATCCCCGTCGGCAGCCACCCTAACCCAGCATGCCTGCATTGGTCTGATAAAGCCGGTAACAGGTTCTATACCATTATTATTGGTCCCCACATGGCTGTCAGCATTGTAAGTATCAAACAACATGGTACCACCGCCGTTCACCGTCCGGAACCAGAGGGTCGGCAGTATATTGGTCCTTTCTGCCAGGTCCCAGTCAAGCCCTGAAGGATACACGTTGGAGACAAGGTGAAATCCTCTCTTTTCGCTGGTGGTACCTGTTCTGGTAAGTCCTGTGATGGTTTTGTTACCTGTGTTCGGCGTCCCGGTATACTGGCAGGTTGTATTTGAGCCCAGGCGGGTCACATAACCGTGCTGAACCGCCAGGGAAGTTGAATTATCTGAGATCCCGGTATAACCCTGTGCTGCTTCATCCCAATACCAAAGCCTGTTGATCCCGGCTGCATCGTAAACACCACTGGTGGCTGAAGTTACCGGCGGTCCTACATAATAGTACCTTCCACCGGGAGGGTTACCCGTCCCGGTCAGGTATTGTTCAACCCTGGCTGTGCCTGTTCCGGAGATGCTGCCATTATCAATAAATGAGGCAGTACCGGTTTCATCCGACTTAAGAATAAGGGCCTCCGGGTTATTTAAAAAGGTATTGCCGGTCACAGTCAGATGGACTCCCGGATTTACGGTCAGGGAAGCGCCTGCGTTAATTGTAAGCGCCTGACAATTATGGTTTACCGTGACAACCGGATTATTGTCACCCGGGTTGATGGTAATTTCATTGGAGGATGAAGGCACCCCGTTGCTCCAGTTGGAAGGGTTGTCCCACGAAGCAGATACCGTGCCTGTCCAGAAAGTGGTGGCCGGGCCGGCGGGGGTTGCATCAACCTCAGTTCCGGAACTCCAGACCGTCCCTGTGCGGGTAAATAACCTGAAATAATAAGTTGATCCATTGGTCAGGCCGGTCACGGTCACCGGGGAAGCAGTCCACTTACTAACCACGAAGCCTCCGTTAAAAGCCGTGCCGCCTCCATAAGCCGCGCTCGCTGTGTAGGCCGTTCCGTTGCCGGAGGGTGACCCTGATACAGTGCTGCCGGGTTTGGCAACGATCATGATCTCATCATAACAGCCGGCAGGGTTGGTCCAGTTAACGGTAACCCGGCCATTATCTGCCGTAGTACCGGGACTGCTGACATTATTGGTCCCGAATACGGTGAGCGTATGGGTATCCGGCAGGGTATTATAACCGGAGATAACCAGGGTGGCTGTTCCTTCCACCAGTTGACCTGTGACTAAATTCAGGGTGAACTGGCCGGTTGAATCAATTGAAGTTGATGTGATCACCTTGTTGTTTTGGAGGATGGCAGCCCTGAGGCCTTTGCCCTTTTTCCCGGTCGTATCTACGCTGGCTGTATAAGATGTAGCAGAAACGGAAATACAATCCGGATGAGTAACAACCTGGGTAACAGGCTGATCGGTCCAAACCTGCAAAGCCGGATCACCCAGCACATTGCAGTCATACA
>JAPLDE010000022.1:17331-28468 GCA_026391855.1 Bacteroidota bacterium
CATCACCCAGCGGGTAGCGCCGGGTTCCCATTCATTAGGAACAAAAACAAAGGGGGCTGTTGCAATTTTGGACATTGTATGGGCCATTCCCACCGATCCCTCCTGGTGTTTATACATGGCATTGACAAATTCCCGCTGAAGGTGCAGTGAAGGGCCGTCATCATGACCCTCGTTGAACCACCCGTATCGGGAGTTACCAATGAAGTTCACGGCAAAATTTGAAATATTCACCATCAGTTCCCCCATGCAGTCATTGTAATCGAAAGCCCCGCAGATACAACCCTCAGTGTAAACGCACATATAGTTATGGGTGATGCCGTCCACGGAGGCAAAATTTGAGGGGATGATGTCTCCTGTCCCCATCCGCATGAGGATGTTCCAGTTCGAGTGCCCCAGGTGATGCAGGAATGAATGGCCGGTGTTGATCTTTGCCAGCAGTTCAGCCTTAGTCCAGGAATATACAGTGGGAGAATGCCTGTCGTATAGGGTATCGTAAGGGTCTGTAACCGGTATCCCTACCGTGGTATAGCTGTTCTCATTATGGTTCCCGATCAGCATCTTCAGGTAGGTACTTCCGTTTGA
The DNA here is from genome assembly GCA_026391855.1 of Bacteroidota bacterium. Taxonomy (GTDB): domain Bacteria; phylum Bacteroidota; class Bacteroidia; order Bacteroidales; family CAIXZF01; genus JAKLIX01. Next base: position 17,914 of record JAPLDE010000022.1, read on the forward strand.
AGGAGGATTATCATACAACCATTCACCTACCAACAGGGGTTTATCCAGATCGGCGGTAACGGGACTGTTGAGGTAGCTGATGGTCTTTGCCAGCAGGTTATTCAACTCGGTGGTGTTACCGGCCGGTATCCTTCCCACGCTGATCTCCGGAAGCAGGTCTGCTTCTCCGGGTTCGCCCCAGTAGCTGTCATTATCTGCATTCCAGGTTCCGTTCAGGGCAGAATAATAGATATCTGATGGGATCCCGGCATCAATCAGATGCTGCCCCCCGGAAAGTGCATCGCAATAAAGCCCGCGGTACGGGATCAGGTCGGCATCACCCGCCAGCAGCACCTGCTCGATGCGTTTAGTCTGGTATTCCTGGATGATATAATTCCTCATCTTTTCCTGGTCATCAACGCCTGTCATCGTACCGGTAATGGAAGCAAGGGATTTCACCCTGGCTTTCCATCCCCGGTTTCTGTAAAGGTCGATCAGGGGTTGAAAACTGGTGAGAAAAGCCTCGGGACTGATTATAAGAATCTGGTAATCAGAGGTGTCAACAGGAGAAGTCGGATAAAGCTTAACAATTTCAGGGTTGTCAGCCATCACGCTCACGCGATGTTGAGCCGAAGGAGGACAGCTGAAGGTATTAACGAGCTGAAGGGATTTCTCATCAGGTTGTGTATAAATACGTATCGTAACCTTACGGTAGTAACTGATCCTTCCATCGGCGGGAATATACTGCACCGGGGTAAAGGTTGACAGTCCAATGGCATATCCGTTCATGTACTGGGTAACTACCTGGTTACAGGCTTGTTCAGGAAAAACTGACCGGGAAGCATAATCCCTTTCGTTAAAGGCAAAGACATGGTTGCCAATAGAGCTGATCGGATAAGAAGACTGGGAAGGGAACAGGTGGTAACTGCCGGGGATTGTGACCAGGTCGTCGCCGGTAAATTCGATCCGGTAGGCTGCCTCGCCTGGGGGAAGCAGCATTTTCAGACTGAACCAGGGCAATGCCGGGCTTCCGACCTTACCGGTAACCAGTCCGCCCGGAAGTGCAAACACCTGATAATCACCTTTTTTGTTAATGGAATAATCCTTAAAATAAAAGGTTTTCTCAACCATCCCCGCCCTCAGGTCAAGGCAGGTGGCGCGGAAGATCAGACTGAAAAGAAGGGGTACAAATCGACGGTATATCATACCGTAAAAATACAAACAATTTTTGTAAAGGCGAATGGCTATTCGCTTCAATGAAACCATCCGGGGAGTGGTTGGTCGCAAGGATGATGCGGTCCTACGTTTGGTTGAGGGACGCACGTCTGTGCGTCCCTGCGATTAATCGAACGGGCTGCTGAAGGCGTCGTCCTTTTTCTTGTCGGGTTCGTTAGAAGGCCGTGCCCCGCCGGGTGGATCTCCCGGAGGCAGTGTCATCATTACCAGTGAGATTTCTTTATCGATGGTGACAATGTTGAATTCGGGGGTTTTATATGGTTTAGGGTTGGTTGGTTTCATGGGGTGGTTGGTTTTTGGGGTGAAGGGGTTGGGGAACGGGGAACAGGGAACGGGGAACAGGGAACAGGGAACGGGGAACAGGGAACGGGGAACAGGGATCGGGGAAGCTTGGATTTTTAATTTTTGATTTGAGACTGCCGACTGCCGACTGCCGACAGATTTCAGAGGTATTAAGGACTTGGCAGATAGGACCCGTTTGTGTCGCCGGTGCAGATACCCTTCACATTTTCTGTCAGGGTGGCTCCGGAGCTGACGGTTATTGTTTTTTCCTCGAATATCCAATCGCCTGGTGTGAAGGTAGTGATGAGACCCACGAAACGTTTCTGTATGAGCAGGGCGTCGATGGCGTTGAGGTAGCCCGTTCCGTCGGCATCCCCGGCCAGCAGTTTCATGCCGGTGAGCGGGGTGATAAGGGTAAAGTGGCGCATGACGGCAAGGGCGTCGATGGCGTTCCATCCGCCGGCCGGGGCATTGGTGCTGACATGCAGTTTATAGGTCCCGGCGGGGATACCTGTGAAGCGGTAGATGCCGGTAAGGTCGGTTTGCTGGGTATAAAGGGTTTGATCGTTCCCGTCGCGTAATTCAACAGTAGCATTGGTCAGCGGAGTTTTAGCTGTATTGTCGTAAGTTACCTTTCCGGATATCCCTATGGTTCCCAGGTGAAGGATGAAACGGGTGGTGGTATTGATGACCGTTGAGGAGAAGCTGTAGGTTCCCTGCCCCAGGTCGGTGAAGGTGCCGGTTTCCGTATCTTCGAGTATAGCCGAATAGCCGGGGCTGAAGTGGTTTAGGTCGGCGTGTATCGAGAAAGTCCCGGCCTGGGTGGTTTTGAATCCCAGGAGGATGTCACGCGGGCCGTCGAGCTCGCTCTGGCAATTGATCACCATGGCGCCCGAACCAGGTATGATGGAATAGATCTCAGGCAGGCCGTTCACGTTTGAGTACATCTTTTCCGAATCCCAGCTTTCATAGCCGTCGGATGCACCGCTGTTAAACAGAAGCACCGTCTCATCCCGGTTGTTATCAAGGGAAGCATAAAGCTTGAGAATGTTGCGGTCATCTTCTTCCGATTTCTGTGCTCCCGACATTGAATGCGAGCGCATGGCATTAGTAAACTCCAGCGATCCGATATGTGTATCGGCATCCACCCTCACCCAGAACGACTGCATGGGACGGATAAAGCCGGTAACATCGCCGCCTCCGTTATTATTCGTACCTATTCCGCCTTCAGCATTGTAGGTATCATATACCATGGTATTGCTGCCATTCACCGTGCGATACCAGAGTGTCGGAAGTATATTGGTTCTGTGGACCGAATTCCAGTATAATCCGGAGGGATAGCAGTTGCTTACCAGGTGAAAACCACGGGTGGCGTCGATGAAGCCGGTGCGGGAGAGGCCGGTAATGGTTTCTAACCCGGTATTAGGGGTTCCATAATAAATACATGTGACTGTGGACGCCAATCTGGCTACATAACCCACCTGCGGGAATAAAGAAGTTGCATTATCAGTAATCTCGGTATAGGTCTGAGAATTTTCACTCCATGACCATAATTTATTGCTCCCGGCTGCATCATAAATATCACTATAAGCATTGTTTACCGGAGATCCTACATAATAATATCTTCCGTTTGGGTTACCGGAAGCATTGGAGCCGGTAAGGTATTGTTCAACGCTGGCAGAGCCGCTACCGGAAAAAGTGCCATTATCGATAAAAGTGGCCTGGCCGGAAACATCTGATTTGAGGACGAGGCAGTTATTCCCATCGAGAGTGGTAATACCGGTAACGGTGAGTTGGTCACCCACAGGTATAGTGAACTTCGCAGCGGATCCAATGATCAAACCTCCGGAAGAAACAGTAAGGGAAGTATTGCTCAAGGTCAGGTCAGAAGTTTCTGAGACAATAAGGCTGTTTACCGTGGAAGGTAACCCATTTCCTGTCACTTGGGCAGATGTTCCGTTGTATTCATAATTGGCTTCGGTACTATAAGTCCTTGTTCCAGCAACCTGAACAGATCCTGTGGCTCCGGAAGAAGTAATACCATCAGCATGGGCTGTTTTCAAGGTAGCTCCGGAGGAAAGAGTAAAGGCTCCTGTACCGGAAATGATATTTCCAGCGAGATTAATAAAACCATTAACTGTAAGTGTACCACTTACCTGTATAGCGGTGCCAAGGGACAATGTGCTACCTGATGACAGGCTGATATTCAGCAAAGCAGGCGCCCCGTCTCCGGTAATCGTAACATTTCTTCCGATATTAATGTTTTCTGCTGTTACACCTGAAGCAACATCGACAGTTCCGTCATCAGCAACCATATCGATTCCGTGTTGAACAGTAAGGAAGGGATTTTCAACTGAACCATCACCTGTGTCGTCATTTCCGGTTGAAGTAACATATACCGTTGTCATGGCAGTAACATCGAAACTATTGCTTGATCCCGTTTCCACTCCACTCGTCTTGGTTGCTGTGATAGTAAAGTTACCTGTATTCGAAAATTCTACGTTGTGAGAGGCCAGGACACCAGCTATGAAAGAGGCTGTGGTGCCACTTCCTGAGGATAGTGTTCCCGTAGAAGCTATATCCACCGTACCCGTGAAACTGGTCACAGTGTTGTTTTGGGAATCATAGGCAGTGATTTTGATGCCAAATGGCGTTCTAAGGGCCTGGGATGGGATTTCACCTCCCCCGTCAGCTTCGACCAGAAAATTGTCCAGAGTACCTGTTATAACTGTGATAGTTCCGGAAGGAGTCGATGTTAATTCATCTTTGGTTCCTTGTATGATTGCCGTCCCGACTTTATTAGCAAAAAAGGTGGCGGAGTTGCCATCACCTCCTGGCTGAAGGTCATCCCCGGTAACACCTCCGGTTATATCAACAAGCGACCAAGATACACTTGTTGGACTTGTAACAAAGTTACCGAATGCATCACGTTCGATAGCATATACTGTGATAAAGTTTCCTGCTGCTAAATCCTGGGCTGCAACGACTGTACCGCTGCCATCGACAGCCGTTTCAATCCGTATTTGTGTGGGTGTACCTCCCTCTATCAACACGGATCCTGACGTACCGGTATAACCATTGCTTGCTGAAGTTGCCGTAAAGGTCCCTTCTCCTCCTAGTCCAGAGTAAGTCAAATAGCCGGTAAGGGCGGCAATACCTGAAACAAAATCCCCGGCGCTATTCAGCTTGTTTGTTCCCGAAAGTCCTGTTACTGAACCTGTAAAAGGTGAATTAGCAATTATCGTTACATTATTGGTTGAAGCATCGTAGCCTGTAACTGTATTCCCATAAGCATCCTGTGCAGTAATCGTATTTGCACCGGTGAATGCTTCGCCACTGTTTTGAAGGTAATCCAGTGAGAAGCTGAATTTACTCATGGAAGAAGAGGACACAGTGACTGATAAACGGTCGTCTCCCGAGGTCGAGATTAAACCATCTGTTGCAACAATCGTTGCAACCTCAGCCTTATATAGGGTCATCACCCCATTGTTGCCTCCTGAAACAGATGCTACTCCATTGGTGAAAGTGATGGTTGTTGCTGTGCCAAAAGCCGTAGCTGTTCCTGTTTTGTCTTTCATTGTAGGCGCTGTTACCGGACTGGAAGAAGAAGAAGCGCCAGAGAAAGTGATGCTTTTGTCGCCTGTATATATGACAGCTAAGTAATCACCGACATCCTTTGCTGTTATCATTATATCCTGAGTGTTTCCTGCTGTTTGTGTGCCCGTGCCTGTAATAATAAACTTTACAGCAGGTCCTGCATTAATTGTCACACTTCCGCTGCCACCTGTTTTTCCTGTACCGGATGTTGCCGTAAAAGTTCCTGTTCCGATATTCCCCGAATATTTCATTCCCAACGAAGTCAGGTCGGCAACACCGGAAACAAAATCTCCGGCACCTGAAAGCTTGTTAACGCCGGAAAGACCTGAAACAGAACCTATCAGAGGAGAATTTGCCGATATTGTCACATTATCAGAAGATGCATCGAAACCGACACAAATGCTGCCCAGTATATCCAGAGCGGTCAGGGTATTGGTACCGGTAAATGCCCCTCCATTGTATTGCGGACTGGCCAGGGTAAGGGTAAAGTGGTCCAGTGCCTGCTCTCCTATGGCAAATTCACTGAAAGAAGTTAAACCTGTAGCCTGGATTGTGGTCGACGTTTTTGTTCCGGTGGTTGTGGCAGTCCAGTTGGGGTCATCGTATTTCCGGACAACAAATTTTGCCGGATCAGGTGTTCCGGTTTTATCACCGGTAACAAAGGTGAAGGTAGGACTATAGCTGGTGAAACCCGATACACCATTGTTTACCACCGTCCATTTCCTGTTTATATATTTTGACTGGCTGATCCCTGACGCTACCGGCGGTTGTGATACAGAGGTTGAAACATCAATACTTCCTGTACCGCCCGGAGTTCCGGTGAAAAGAAGGGTTACAGGCGTATAAGCGGAGGCATCACCCACATCAAAGGGTGCGGACAGATCTGTGGTGGCCGGTATATTTCTCCTGAGGGTACCAAACACATAGCTACCTGTACCTGCACCGGATACAGAAGCAGCAGATCCTAGTGTCAGGATATAGGCTCCGGTTGCAATTTTACCACTGGTGAAAGTGAGGGACAGAAGAACCACCAATGTTTTGAGAGCTTGAACCGTTCAATGTCACTGTACTTGTCCCTGCAGAAAAGGAACCGTTATTGGTAAAGTTGCCGCCAACTGACAAGCCAAAGTTGCTTGCTGAAGTACTCAATGTACCCTGAGATATCATTAAATTCCCGCTGATTGCGGTAGCGGCGGAAAGTGAAACGGTATTGGCGTTGTCAATGGTAAGATTAGCCGGGGTGTTCTGCGACAGGCCGGTTCCTGTATTCTGAGAATCGGCACCATTGTAAAGGTAATTAGCGCCTGAATTAAAAGTTCTTGTCCCGGTTACCTGAATATTTCCTGTAGCACCTGTTGTTGTTATCCCTACTGTCGATTTAATCCCAAGCGTTGCCCCCGATGACAATGTAAAGGCTCCACCACCGGAAATAATAGTCCCGGCATCTGCCATTTGCACAGTTGAACCGGAATTAACGGTAAAGTTAACGGTGTTGGTTACAGTACCTCCTGAAGTGTATGTTTGGGTTCCGGTGCCGTTGAAAACAAATGTCCCACTACCACTGCCTGATTCGGTTATCGTCCCAGCAGTATGGGTGAAATTTCCTTTTAGGTTGATTTGTGAATTACTGGAGCCGGTTGACAAGTTAAAAGTACCGCCGGTAACTGACAGATTTCCTGCTATATCTAATGAAAGAGCCGTACTTCCTGTTAGTCTGAACTCTACGGTAGATGTGTTTTGAATAGTCAAACTACCATTAATTATTGTTAGACCTCCTTGGCAGTTTACATTTCCCGATGGAGTACTTGTGAAATTTACAATTAAATTGCCAAATGCCACTCCACTAGGTCCAGTTATATTTGAATTGTTTAACTCTACTGTACTTGAAGACCCAAATACTTCAGTTCCCTGAAAGATAGAGCCACCATAAGCAATTCCATTTTGATGTTTGTAAGTTCCACCATTATCTATTTGGAAATACGTCGCTGCTGCAAGAGTAATTGCGGAAGTAGAAATTAATGTCCCCCCATTTTCAATCAATACCCTTGAATTTATACCTGAAACAGACCAGACAGCTGAAGTAGTCATCGAATGCCCGTTTTGTACCACAAATACATTCCCTGAAGTGAAATTGGCCGGGGAACTTCCTCCTCCACCTCTTGCTGTATTCCAATTGGAAAGAGTACTTGGATCAACATTACCCTGGGAATAGTAAACCGTGGGTGTATTTGGCACTAATTCACCGGATGCAGTAATTACCGCGCCTGTTGGGCAACCATCACTAAATGTGATCTTTGCAAGTTGACCGGCTGTTAATCCACCCACACCCACAATAATTTTACCGGCTGTTGCCGTACCATCGGCACCGGCTAAGCCGGTCCAGCCGGTAATATTTAAAGTGGTACCTGCCCAGGTAATTCCACTGCTGTTGGCCATGGTAAGTGTATGCACACCTGTGCCCAGGGCAATGGTTGATGTGGCGCTCAGTTCCAGGGTCCCGATTGTTTCGGAAAACCCTGCCCCGGAACCTGTACTCAGGGTCCCCCCGCTCAGTGTTACTGCATAATCAGGCAGAACGTTGGCAGCACCTAACCGAAGTGTTCCGGCACTGATGGTGGTTGTACCTGTGTAAATATTGTTTCCCGTGAGGGTTAGAATACCCCCACCAGCTTTGGTGAAGCTAACTGTGGCAGAGCCATTTTGAATAACCCCTGAATAAGTTGTATTGTCTGCATCACCAGCGGTAAGAGTAAGACTGCCTGCAGCACTGCTGGTAATGGTTCCGCTTCCGGAAAGTGCAGCCACTGTCTCGCTGTATCCACCCAGGTCAAAAGTTCCGTTAACAGTTAAATCACTTGTATTTCCTATACGTTCAGAAGCGCCCAGCTTAAGTGTACCCTCACTGATAGTGGTTACACCTGTATAGGTATTTGCACCTGACAGTGTCCAGGTTCCTGTTCCGGTTTTAGTAAGCGAACTAGTGCCAATGCCGATGATGCTTGAAATACTTCCATTACCTGAACCACCCAGGGTCAGAGCATAAGATCCTGAAACGGTTCCTGCATTAGTGATGTTGATATCTCCCGCATTGGTCATGATGCTGCTTGCACTTCCCAGCGAAATTAACCCGCTGTATGTAACCGAGGTTCCGGAACTGTTGATCAGGGCTCCACCGCTTGAAATACCTGTCCCTCTGATAGTCAGCGCTTCGGTAGTACTAAGTGTATACCCGTTTAGATCAAAAACAGCGCCTGCAGTAATGGAAATTCCTCCTGCAACGGTACCTGTAGGCGTATTGGTCCCATCTCCGGCAGCTCCCAGCTTCAGTGTACCGGCATTGATAGTTGTGGTGCCAGTGTAAGTACTTGAACCGGAAAGCGTCCAGGTTCCAGTACCATTTTTTGTAACCAAACCTGATACTGTTCCGATGATACTTGAAATACTGCCATTACCTGATCCACCCAGGGTGAGTGATTTGGATGATCCCAAAATGGTACCTGCATTAGTAATGTTGATATCTCCTGCATTGGCAACAATGCTGCTGGAACTACCCAGGTCAATTAACCCGCTGTAGCTGACGGCTGTCGCAGAACTGTTTATCAAGGCTCCATCGTCGTCAATACCTGTTTTATTAAGTGTAAGTGTTTCGGAAGTACTTAGAGTATAACCATTTAAATCAAGAACAGCACCAGTTGTTGATGGAGAAGCAATGGATGTCCCTGATGCAGCCGTACCCAGGGGGGTATTGGTCCCATCCCCGGCAGCTCCCAGTTTAAGTATACCGTAACTGATGGTAGTGAGGCCCGAATAAGTATTGTTACCCGAAAGAACGAGTGTACTTAAATAACCGGACTTTGTTATCCCGTAAGTGCCACTAATAATGCCGTCTATTGTCAGATCCGCTGCTGAAGTCCCATCATCAGCCACGGTAAATGTACGGGTTGATGAACCCAAAGCTATTGGCGCTGAAATAGTTGCGCCGCTGCTACCGGTTCCCGCACTGTTTACAGTTACATTTCCGCCAAGTGTCAAAGTACCGGAGGTACCTGTAATTGAAGAACCGGTGATGGCGCCGCATTCAAGCACAACACCGGTTGGAGTTCCCAGATTATATGTTCCCAGAGCCAAGGTTACATTGTTCTTAACGGTCAACACTGTATTTACGGTTAATGCCCCTCCTGCTGTTTTTATACCGCTGCCGCTTAAGGTCAGTTTCCCATACGTAAGGGGAGCTACCGTTTGTGCAGTGCCATAATATTCCACAGTGCTGGCAGCACCTAAGGAGGTATTATTAAAATTAACGCTGCCGCTAAGCCCTCCTGTGCTTCCACTCATTCTGAGTTGAGCGGAAGATTGATCTGCAAGACTAAGAGTTAAATAGTCTGCCGGTGTAGTCCTGTTGCAAGTAAAAGTGCTTAGATCAAGTATTCCAGATGTTATTGTGAGCATATTTTCGATAGAAATGTTATTGGCAAGCATAACATTGGCTGTCGGACTGCTGATAGTCAGACTATAAAAAGCTGTACTATGCGTTCCACCAATGGTTTGCGGGGTAGTCCCATTGAATGTAACTATCTCTGCGTTAGGCATATAAGTCCCATTATTCGTCCAATACGTTGCTTTTACACCCAAAGTATTAGAACCCGCCTGAAAAAGGGCGTCCGGTCCGATAACAAAACCTGTACCGGTCCCGTTGATCTCAGTATTTCCATTGAGGTTAAAGGTGCCACTGCCTGAAATGGTCAGGTTCCCATATTTTGCGGCATCGATGCCGCCTCCCGGAACCTGGTAGTCAACTGTACTGGTTACATCAGAGTCGATAATATTGGGTTTGGTCGTGTTTTGCAAGATCAGTGTAGAGTTATAGTTAACCTGAACTTTTCCTAATGCCAAGGTAATAAGCTCATAATCAGCAGGTATCGTTAAAGTCATTCCTGTTGCACCATCTCCCACCAGTAATGTTGAAGTAGTAATATCCCAGGTGGCATCAAGGATGACAGAACTTGTATTCCGGAGATTGAAAATGTCACCATTTATAAACGAAGCAGGGGCTGTTCCTGAGCCATCTAAATTTGTTCCCCAATTTGATAAAGTTGCAAGACTGCCGCTGCCTTTGTAATAATAATCTGTACCTGTAGCTATGACCTCATTTCCCATGGCCAGCACGAACAATATTGTACCGAAAATCAGACCAGACGTAAATTGTAATATTTTTTTCATAAGCTGAAGTATTATGATTTATAGATTGGTTTAAATGAAAGACTGGTAAAGGCTCTGCCCGGCGGTTGAACAGTACCGTAAAAAAATGTATAACGAATTGATTTTAAACTGGTTATGAATAAATCTTGCTGCACCTTTCATAGCAAAGATATAGAGTGTGGTAATAAGTTCAAAGGGTGGGTGTTATTTTTTTGTGAAGTTTTTGGGGAGGGGGAATGGGGATGGCGGTGACTGGGGAGGA
>JAPLDE010000087.1:0-20146 GCA_026391855.1 Bacteroidota bacterium
AAAAAGAGGGGATTCCCGGACAGGGCGTTCCCGTGGTCGGGTAATAACTGGCATTGGCATCGCCATACATAAGGGCATTCAGGTTCTTCACCTGATTACCTCCCGAGACAGTAAGGGAGGCATCTTCAAATAGCCAGTCCCCCGTAGTAAAGGAATCTATCAGTCCAAGAATCCTAGTCTGAATAAGGTATAAATCATAAGAATTAACGGCATTCTCATTGTCGACTTTACCTGCCTGCAGGTAAAAATCGCCAAGGCTTGTCAGACCCAGAATAACTCTCTGATAAAGAAGCAGATCAATACTATTAACGACCACATTTGACCAGGGAAGGTTGTTGCCGGGAAGGATTGTATAGATTCCCTCAGGAACATCTGTAAACTGGTAATTCCCCTCAGCATCCGTTGTAACTGATTGAATGACAGTTCCGTTTCCGTTTGCCAGGTGAAGCAGCATATTTTCGATTGGCAGCAACTCTGGTGGAGGTTTAGCATAGAGAACCTGGCCGTTGATGGAATAGCCGTTTCCAACTGTAACAGTTACCTGATCGGATGCACTGCAACCATTCATATTGGTAACCACCAATGTATAAGTCGTTGTTTCAGAGGGAGATGCAACGGGATTTGGAATATTCGGATCACTTAACCCGGTAGTAGGCTCCCATGAATAGGAATAAGGACCACCTTCAGGACTGGCAGTACCATTTAAAGTAGTGGATGATCCGGAGTTGATAGTTATATCAGGTCCGGCGGTGACATTTTCTGGCAAAGGAGTTACTGTAATTGTTCTTGTTACGATTCCGCTGCAACCGGACGTGTAATCCGTATAAGTGTATGTTAAAGAATGCATTCCAATACCGGCTATGCTGGCATCGAAAATACACCCAAAAACTCCGGGTCCGCTATATACACCTCCTGCCGGAGTACCGCCAATAAGCCAAATAGGTGATGCATTAATGCACACTGACATTAAAGGACTATTCCAGGTTACAACTGGCACTTGATAAAGGGTAATTGTATTTGTTGCACTTGATGTATTCCCCTCATTATCTGAATATGAATAAGTTAATGTATAAGTTTCATACCAGGTATAGAATTCTGGACATAGCTCAGGATTAAATACTCCGTTTTCAACTCCGGTACCACTATAGGTTCCTCCTTCAGGCAAACCGCCTGTCAGTATATAAGAACCAGCATTACGACATAGATTGGGTAAAGGATTGGGCCAGGCGACAGACGTTCCCTGGGTGACAACTGCGCTGTTTGCCATAACTGATATGCAATTGGTTATAGCATTGGTGGCTATTACTGTATAAATACCTGGGATTACTTGATACCCAAAGCTGATAGAGGTTCCGGAACCCCAGAGTGAAATTCCTGTTTGGATACCGTTAATATGCAATTGGTAAACCACGTCGACTTGGGACCCATCCAGTCCTACTATTACACCTGGGTCACCAGGGGCATAAGAACCTCCTCCTGTAACGTTAAAAATTGTTGGACCAGAAATGACAGAAACTGAGTTCGTGGCATAAGCTGAACACTCTGTAATAGGATCGGTATAGGTATAGGAAAGATTGACCAGGCCCGGTGGATACATAGAAGGATCGAAATTGCCGGAAATCAGTCCGTTAACCCGGTAAACTCCACCGGTAGGTGTGGCGCCGGATAATATTACCGGGGCGCTTCCCTGACAAACAGGAGGTAAAGGACCAGGCCAGGTAACAACCGGGGCGCTTTTCACTTCAATACGTGGCAAAGGCTGAACAACCATTTACCGTATAATAAGTATAGGTTATGGTGTAAATTCCCTGAACGAGTCCAGCAGGGTCGAAGCCTGAACCAACCACACCGGTTCCACTATAATAACCGCCGGCAGGCAACCCGGTGTTCAGGACAACATTCGGAGAACTCGGGCAAACTGATGGTAAATTACCAGCGAAGGTAACATTAGGAATGGCATCGACTGTAATGTTCCTGGAAATAGAATTGGTACATCCAGTATTAATGTCTATTAAAGTATAGGTTATCAGGTGGGTACCAACACCAGCATTTGTAGGATTGAAGCTGGCCCCGGAAACTCCGTTGCCACTAAAAATGCCTCCGAGAGGAGAAACACCCGCAGTTGTCAGATCAAGACTGGCAGAATTCTCACACATTGTATATAGGAAACCATCCCAAGTAACTGGCGGAAGACTGAAAACTGTAATGGAATTTGTACCCGATGCCGAACATCCGGTAAAAGGATCGGTATAGGTATAGGAAAGATTGACCAGGCCCGGTGGATACATAGAAGGATCGAAATTGCCGGAAATCAGTCCGTTAACCCGGTAAACTCCACCGGTAGGTGTGGCGCCGGATAATATCTCCGGGGTACTTCCGTGACAAACGGAAGGTAAGGGACCTGGCCATGTAACAACCGGAGCATATTTCACCTCAATCTGGTTTGTGGCGGAGGCAGTTTCTCCATTTACCATCAAACTGTAGGTGATTGTATACAAACCGGCAATCAGGCCGACCGGATTAAAGGAAAATCCCGTGGAACCATTGCCGGAAACCCCGGTACCACTGTATGTGCCACCAGTCGGCGATCCCGTTGTCAGGGGTACGACTGGAGAGCTTGGGCAAACCGGTGGAAAATTACCTGTGAAGGTAACCGTGGAAACAGCATTAACAGTGATGTGGACCGAATCCGATCCCTCCTCCGAAAAATAGGAAGTGCCTTCATTTGTTACAACTTCGAAGGTGACATGAACAATCACCTGGTAATTCGTTGTGACTGCCGGGCTCACGGTAATAAAGGGGTCAGTGGTTGTTGCCAGGTAAGCCGAATTTTCGTACCACCTGTATTCAATCTGGCCATTTCCTGTATTTGCAAAAGCTGTCAGCAGTATTTCGTCGCCCGGATTGGTGGAGTCTTTGTCAGCAATCAGGTCAACTGCAGGAGAAGTCCCTGTAACCCGGACCAGGCTGTTAACCGGTGTACTCGCACAATAGGTCGACAGGTCGGTCACTCTTACCGAAAACAAGGTGGTTTGGGCCAGGCTTACTGTGGTTGGATTTTGCCAGTACGCATGGTTCAACAGGCTGCCGGGTGTCCAGGAAAACAGGTAAGACCCCGAACCGTTGTTCCCGGAAGCGGATAAACCCGCCTGGGTTCCGGGTTCAATGTCCTGAATGATAGTTGCTGAAACAACAGGAGGACTCAGGATAGTGAGTGGGTTGGTCTGACTGTTAGTGCAACCGGACTCACTGGTATAGGTATAAACCAGGGTTTGATTTCCGGACCCGGCGATGAGAGGATGAATTATTCCGCCAATCACACCGGTTCCGGTATAAATGCCCCCTTCAGGTAAAGCTCCTGTCAGAGGATAAGGATCTGTCGTACTGCAAACGGGTGGAAATACACTTTCCCAGGTCACTACAGGCGTGGGAGCAATCTGGACAGTCTTTGCAACGGACGATGTGCAGCCATTGGATGAAGTGTACCGGTAGAGTATTTGCTGATTGCCCGTTCCGGCAAGCGAAGGGTTTAAGTTGGTACCGGTAACGCCCGGCCCTGAATACGATCCCCCTGCGGGAGTCCCGCCGCTTAAACTATAAGAAGTAGTATTGTCACAAAGGGTCGGGACCGAGGTGCTCCAGCTAACGGTAGGTGATTGGATTACACTGATATATTGTGTTTTGGTAACAGTGTCATGGTTGGTTCCATTGCTGACAATCAGCCTGACGGTGTAGGTCCCGGGTGCATTGTACACAACTGCCGGATCAGGAAGGCCGGAAGTGGTTGGTGTGCCCCCTGTAAACTCCCATTGCCAGGAAGTAACGAACCCGGGCGAAAGATTCTGGAAAGAGACAGGGCTCCCGGTACAAACGCTGACATGGTCGGCTGAAAAATTGGCCGACAACTGGGAAGTGACCGTAAAGGAATAAGTGTACAGGCAGCTCCATTTTTCGTTCTGATCCTGAAATTGAATATGGAAGGAATGGTTCCCGGCGCTGGTAACCCGTACCGGAACCTGCTTCAGCAGCAACAGGGGTGAAACCGCCGAAGCCTCGGCTACCTGGGTCATATCCTGGTTGTTGTTGTCAAAATAATAACGATATGATTTGATCTTGTTCTGCGTGATTCCGGCCTCATCCGCCTTGTAAAAATAAGTCTTGCTGACACTGCTGTACATGCCCGAACGGTCCTTAAACCGTAGATTAAATACATGAAGACCAGCATCTAAGGAGTTGACGGGGATGCCTGTGACCAGGTTCAGATTCGGGGTTTCTGCTATACCCACGATTTCACGACCGGTAATCTGGTCGTCAAACCAATACTCGTAGGAAGTGATTTTATCAACGGGGTATTGATTCCCGGTATAATAGAAATACTGGGTCACCGGATTGCTGTAGTCGCCGCCTTTATCCCTGAACCGGATGTTAAAGGAATGTAGCCCTGCATCCAGCTTCAGAAGGTTAACGTTTTTTATGAGATTAACCTGGTTGCCGGGAGTGATGAGATTGTCGGTTATGCCCTGGTCAGGGTCGTCAAACCAATACTGGTAGGAAGTGATCGTATTGACCTGTTCCAGGGAAGTTTTGATAAAGACATCGTTGGTCGTATAACTCCATTTTCCCAGTTTGTCGCGGAAGCGGATATTAAGGGTGTGCAATCCTTCCGGCAGCAGGTTGATGCCGATGCTGGCAGAAAGCTCCAGTATTTTGGACGGATAGCAGCCCATCAGCAGGCGGTCACTGTAATTGCCGTCGAACCAGTACTCCCATTGGACGATTTTGTTGCCTGGAGTATTGGTAGTGATCACCTGGATCGGACTAGGCAAGTTACCTTCAATTCCGGTTACGCTGGTTGCAGTGATCAGGTGGCTGCCCGTTACCCGTGGGACGTAGGATACCATAGCCATCCCCTGATCATCTGTAGTGATTTCGTTGAACGGCAGGTTTGAAAAATAACCATCGTTATTGGTACTCAGGGTAAGTCTGGCCCCGGGAACGGGATCGCCGGCATAGTCCAGTGCATGAACCGTGATGGAGACCATCGAAAATACATCCACGTTGGCATATTGCGATGCCGTGACATTGACTGTGCTCACTCCCTGACCGGTATTAACTTTCAGCAGGTAAGGTTTTTGGTAACTATCCGGCAAAGCTTCGCTGACAAAACGGATATAAATGGTTTCTCCTTCTTCCACATCAAAAAAAACTTCCGCCAGATTTCCGGGCTTAGTACTTTGGTTCTGGGTGATGACCGGGGAGGTATCCGAGTTTTTAAAAATCGCCAGGTGCCATATGGCTTCATTGTGGATTTCAGAGATCTGTACCCGCGCGGTTCCTGTCCGGTCAGCTGTAAACTTAAACCAGTCTTCATCACTTGCCGCATTAAAGGTTTGCCGGGTAGTAAAACCACTGATATAAGAGTCAGGAGCCTGGTTCACAGGTACTTCCCAGGCATATTGCCGCTGATCCGGTTCATCAAATCCCCTCATGATCTGATAAATGTGGTCCTGTGCCTGGGTATGAAGGATGGCGATAGGAAACGGGGTGGCCATGCTGACATTAAGACGGGATGTGTCCAGCAGAGCAGATGGTACGATTCCCGGAGCAGGATACTGCCGGTTGCAGTTGACTATATCATCATCCAGTGTCGGAATCAGTCCATTCTGAATTCTCTGGGTAATCACACAATGTAAGAAAACATCCTCCGGCCAGGGCTTACTGTTTAAGCCCTGGATAAAGTTGGAGGAGGATTCAATCCCGTCTCCGTCTACATCCATGGAATAAAACTTCAGGTCGCCCAGTAGCCAGTTCTCAAACCAGGGGCTATTTTCCGGACCCCCGAAAAGATAGGGTGCATTGTCATTGGCACTGGGGTAAGGCGGAGGCAAAGGATATACTGGCAGGCCGGGGAAGCGGTTGTATCTCAGATCCCTGACGGCGTCGCTTCTCAAATCATAGTCCTTATAGGATCCTATGGAAAAAACGTTCACATCGCTGGCATTACTCCCCATGTGGGGACTGGAAATGGTGATAATCTTAGCCACATCATGCTGATAATCTTCACTTTGAACGTATGCTCTGGCTGTGATGGCGCCGCCCATGCTGTGGCCTATCAGGATTACTTTTGAGGCACCTGTGGCAGCCTTTACTTTCTGTATAGCCATTTTAAGGGCGATCCCCTGTTTCACCCCACTTGCCTGGTTGCTTAAATTAGAGATATCTATTACTTTAAAATTTCCTACATGATTTGAAACAGGGGTGCCACCATATCCGCGCTGCACATCGAAAGGCCCGTTGGGACCTTCAATGCCGGTCACTCTCATCAACTCATTCCCGGCAGCAATAATATCATTCAGATGAATATTGGCTGGATTTCCTTGCTTTTCAATAAAATTATTACTGTTAATACTTAGAGAAAATTTCTGGTGGTAGGAAAGAATGTTTTGCACATAGTAGGCAACACTGGGATGCAGGTCACCGTGGCGGTTGATATTAAAGTTGATCTCGTAGAAATCGCTGTCAGGCACCTGGGCAGGGCCCATGTAAACCACGTCCGCGGCCGCCGGGTCGTGAGGGGTTAACGAAATCGCCTCGAGGGTAAAATCGAGCCGGCCGCCATCGGTCCAGCCCAGCTTTTTAAAATAATCCGTCCAGTCGCCGTTGTCATGAGTCCACGAAGTTTCATCCCCGGCCCATCCATGGATCAGGATTACCGGGTACAAGGGCTTTCCATGGTTTTGCGGAAACAGTATCAGAGGCAGGCACAGCCCGGCCAGGCACAGTACAATAAACTTTTTCATGGTTTTTAGAATTGAAAGTTTATACTACCTGTCCTGGGCCGATACCTTGATATTGAGTTGCAGGGTATTGTTGTTGGTGGTGATCTGTTTGAAATAAATGTGAGGATTATCGGGAACAGCCCCGTTCTTATAGGGCTCCATGGTACCATAGACTCCAATGTCCGTACCGTCTGTGGCCGCATTCTTGGCAACTGATGTTGCTTTTATGTGATAATCTGAAGAATAACTAAAACTACTGCTTGCATTTACAAAAGTAGCTGACCAGGATGTGTTAAAAAAAATGTTACCACTCCCGGTGTTCCCCAGAGCATCAGGTAAAGTCCAGGAAGTAACCATCGAATTAGTAAAGAAATTATTGATAAAGCTATTATTATGGCTGGCAGCCTGGCTATTTTGTAAAAGATTAATAAAGTATCCCAACGTACAGTTATTATAATTCACCGTAGTTAATGCATTGGCATAACAATAATTATTAGAGAATGAGGTATTATTGACGTGGCACAAATAATTAATTAAACAGTGATCATAACTTCCTCCCTCCACATTGCTGATATTATTCACATGGGATCTCTTACACTGTATCCGCCTGGCCACCAGTTTACCATCAATGGCAGTCCTGATGACGCAGTCGGAGATATAGATCACATTGCTTCCCAGCGGTCCGTTCGGGTCGAAAACCGAGATACTTTCAATGGAGCTGTATATGATGCTCATTTTGGTCACCCCGGAGAGGGTGATCAGGTTACCCGTGAGGTAAATACCGGAAAAAAAGGATCCGTCTGAAGCCGAAGCAAACCTGAGACTGCCGATAATTTTGGTAATACCACCAGTAGCCGTAGTAGAATCAGCATAATGCCCTACGCCGTATAGTTTGATCCTTTTACTGACCGCCAGGGTGTCGGACAAGGTGAAAACACCGGATGACAGGTAGATTACATCATCGTTCTGGGCAAAATTCACTGCCGAGTCGAGACGGGTAAAGAAACGGGGTGTTCCCAGATGATCAACAGTGATCACTTCGAGACCGGATTGAGCGAAACAGTTCATCATGCTAATCATCATCAGGAATAGTCCCAGACAACGGATTTGGGTAAAATTTTTCATGGGTATACGGTTTAAAATAGTTTAATAAAATAGATTCAAATTTACACGTAAAGTACTGGTATTTATGCAATTACATAGCCTGAAAAAGTACTTGATGATAAGATATTGGGGTACAAAGTCTGTACAGGACCTGCCATGTGAATCATTGTTAAGGGATTTTTTATATAATCAGCATTCAATCCTTTCAAAAATAGAAAAACCCTCTAAAATTGAGGGTTATATGAAGAGTTAATGTATAAAGGTTCATCCCAAGGCAACGAACCATAGGTCTAAGCAAACGAAGCCGTTTACATACTTATCTGGGAATGATTCAACTCCTCACTCCCACACCTCTTTCCCGAAACTGGTGGCTTTCAGGGTTATGATATTCCCGTCTGCCTCCAGTATACAGGTAGAGGCTGAGCGATCTACCCTGGTAAGATGGGATGTGTTGATCACAACCGACCGGCTGATCCGTTGGAACAATTGATCTGGCAGGAGTTTTTCCACGCTGCCCAGGTTGCTGGAGATGGTTTCTTTTTTGCTGCCCTTCAGGTAGATATGGGTATAGTTGGTTTCGGCTTCCAGGTAAAGGATGTCGTCGGGATTAATAAGAATATAACCTGAACGGTTGTTGAAGCGGACTTTGCTGACAGCATTTGTAGTTGGAAAGATTTTATTCAGGAGTACCTGTACTTTCTCCTGGTAATGATTTTTTATTTCCTGATTCCGGAATTTCTGAATAGCTTTTGTCAGTTCCAGCGGATCAACCGGTTTCATTAGATAATCCAGGGCTGAAGCTTTTATAGCCTGAATAGCATACTCATTAAAGGCGGTCACAAATACTAATGGTATATCTATCTGTAATTCACGGAGTTCGCTAATGAGATCAAAACCTGTTTTATGAGGCATCTGAACATCGAGAAACAATAGATCTGGCTGGTGCTTAATAATGAGTGGCAGCGCTTCGACAGCGCTTGAAGCTTCAGCCGCAATCTGAATTTCAGGATGTTCTGAAATCAGTGAAAATAGCAATTCCCGGGCATCAGCCTCATCGTCAATGATAATGACTTTGAATTGCTTTTGTTCAGGAGTGTTCAAGGTTTCAGGATGCTAAGGTGTGGGTAATTGTGATTGCGGGGGGAAATTACAAACTTTTTCCCAAAAATGAATAGTTCGTTTCTTGGCACTAATACAAAAAACCGAAAAGCCACAGCGGAATCGAATTGTTTAAACCGGTTTCAATATCATCCAGTGCAAGCCATGAATTATTAATATTTCTGATCTGATCACTGCCTTTGTTCTTTCCTCCTATTTCGAACAAAAAATTACCATCCACCAGAAAATCACCTGCTTCCGGGTAACTAACAGTATGATTTTGTGACACCTGGTTAAGAAAAAAACTTTCTCTGATATTCCCTAAATCAGCATGGGAACTGGCAATACAATGTTGTAAATTAGGATGATGCAGGTATATTTTTTCTGGTTTTGTCAAAAGTGATATCCCTTCCTTTTCGCTATAAAGAAGATGAATTATGCAAGCCTCATTTAAATAATGCAGGTAAGCTTTCAATGTATTTTTACCCATTCCTGTCCTTTCACTCAGCCTTTGTATGTTAGGCTTAAAGGGAACACTGACGCTTATTATGTATAACAACTGTTTTAATTTATCAATATTAGTTCTTTCAATACCAGTAAGGTAAGGAATTTCAGCCTCAAGAACAACATTAATAGTTTCTCTTAATTTTAAAGGAAAACTTTCCAGACTTTCAAGAAAAAACGGATAATAGCCATATTCAAGATACTCATGTAATTTCTGAATAGGTTTTACCTGTTCCCGAATCAACTTACTGATTTTTAGATGATCTGAAAGTATTTCCTGTAATAAAAAGGGCTGAAAACTGGTTTGTGAAGTAATGTTAATGTATTCCCGTAATGAAAAACCCGGAAGATTATATATCACTGCCCTTCGGGAAAGGTCTGCCGTCTTCTCAGTCAAATGCAACATTGAAGAACCAGTAAAGATCACTTTAAGTTCAGGATAGCGGTCATAAATATTTTTTAACTCCTGTGACCAGTTCCGGTGACGATGAACTTCATCAATCAACATAAGTGTTCCGCCTGTTTTAACAAACTCATCTGCCAGTTCCGGAAGTTTTATTTCTGAGAAATAAATATCGTCAAGTGAAATATAAATTTTCCTGATTTCAGGAGAAATAATTTTGGCATATTGTAATAGCAAAGTCGTTTTTCCTGTTCCTCTACCACCTTTTATCCCGATCATCCTGTCAGGATGGTCAAACAGTCTGATAAAATCCCGGACAAATTTTACAGATGTCAGGTCAATCAGGCGTTCTGATATTTCAAAAATCTCCTTCATAACAAAAACGGTTTATAGACGAACCAAAAATACAACAAAAACGGTTCATAAGCAAACCGTTTTTTAGGTTTATAGATTTCACGAAGAGAAAATCGGTATAAAAATGGATACCTTCGTTCCTGCTGCTTCGCCCTTTTCTCCGAAAAGATCGGTTACTTCTGCTCTGATTTTTACATGATAGAGCTTTTCAAAGAGCTCGTAGTATTCATCCATAATTCTTAAACCTTTTCCGGTGGAAGCCGGATTGTTTTTGTTGTATTCCTTTGAAGCAGTGCGCCCTACCCCATTGTCATTCACTTCAATCAAAACCAAACCTGGCTTTTTAGATAAGCGAATGGAAAGTAAACCATCTGATTCTCTGTGCATTAAACCATGTTTTATGGCATTCTCGACATAAGCCTGAATGATGAGTTTGGGTATCCGCAAGCCAGGGTCAATATCTGGCTCAATTTCAATCTTGTATGAAAATTTCTCCTTGAATCTGAGTTTCTCAAGTTCCAGGTAATTGGTCACAAATTCTATCTCTTCATGAAGTGATCTTTCTGTTTTATCGGAGGATTCAAGCACTGCCCTGATCAGGCTTGAAAACCGGGTAAAAAAACGATAGGCTTTCTGTTTGTCCTCTTTGTATATCACGGCCCCAATTGAATTCATCGCATTAAAGGTAAAATGCGGATCTATCTGATTACGAATGGTTTTCAGTTGAAGATCAATCATGGCCTTCTCCTTTTCTAATTCCTGTTGTTTCTTGTTTCGGCGACGTTTGTTGAAATTCGATGTCAATAAGACTGTTGAAACAAATAAAAATAGAATAATAGAAGTATAAAACCACCAGGTTTGCCAGAAAGCCGGTTTTATAAAGATATGAATGACAGCCGCTTCCGTGCAGGGAATCCCAGAGCAGTTGATAGCTTTAACCCTGAAAGTATAATGTCCGGGTGACAAATTAGTATAGGTTGCCGTATTTTCAGGTCCCGATACCGACCATTTTTTGTCATATCCAACTAATTGGAACTGGTAACGGATTTGTGCCCGGGCCGTATAACTGAGGGCATTGAACTCGAAAAGCAGTTTGTTTTCATGCCAGGAATAGGTAACAGCGGTGTCTTGTGTCCATTGGTCAAGTAAAACATGTTTCTTCATGTCATCTCTAAAACCATATATTTTATTAATGATTACCGGTGGTGGAATTTTATTGGGTTCAAGGGCAGTCGGATCCATCCGGACTACCCGGTCGGCATTGATAATCCAGAAATATCCCCGGGAATCTTTGAAAATGCCGTTTTGGTTAACCTCAACACCCTCATACCCGTTTTCATTGTTATATTGCTGAATCAAGACTTCCCCGGTTTCATTAAAATGTTTCAGGTCAAGTATTCCCAGGCCGTTAATAGCCCCGAGCAACAAATGGTCGTTGTCGAGCCCGGTGATGGCATTGACCCAGGCCGGAAAAATCTCCGGGGCAATGGGGGTTACTCTCTTGTTTTCAAGCAGGTATAATCCCGTTTCACTGCCTACCCACAGCCTCTTATTCTGATCCCAGTACTGACAGGTTGCTCCTCCATCATAAGGATACTCAGGAGTTGGCAAATGAATGATACGGCCTTCATCATAAATACTGATTCCGGCAAAACTACCAAGCCAATAGCGTCCCAAAGGATCAATGGAAACAGAAACAATCGAAGTATTTTGCTTATTCCCGGGTTTTACCGGGACACTGATTTCTTTCCCATTTTTCTCCATTATCAAAAACCGGGAATCTGCAGCACAAATTATGCGGTTTTTTTTTGTGTCCTCTATGGTTTTAAAGGGTACGTACCTTCCGACATTCTTAAAAAACCATTCAAATCTTTCCTTGTCAACTTTCATCAGTCCCTGACAATGGGCTATTAAAAAAGTACCGTCAGTAGTGAGAAGATTTCCGGGATGGAAATTATTTATTTTTGTGAGCGATTGGTAAGAGGTGATCTGTTTAAATTTCTTCCCGTCATATTCGCTTAACCCTTTTGAAAAGGAATTGAACCATAGGTTATGTTTCTTATCTTCAGCAATACTAAAAATATACGGTGGAACATCACAGTTCTTCGGAATAAAGTTGACAAATGCTTTGTTATCTATTAAAAAGAGTCCTTCTGCATCATTACCCACCCAAAGATTGTTTTCTTTATCGAACATGACCTGAGAACCAGATTCAAAAACCCTGCCATCATAAAATTCTTTCTTGTTGGATATCAGGTAATTCCTTGATTCATCATTTCCAAAAAATACATCCCCCTGGACATTAATATCAAAAGCTCTATAAGAGTTGTTAATGAGCCGGTAAGTATTGCAAATGAAATGATATTTCCCGTTTTCAACCCGGAATATGGCATTACTATCAGCTATATATATATGATTATCAGCACATAAGCGGATAGAAACTGGATCCATTCGTTCGCTGCTGAATTTGCTAACCTTGTTGCTTTGATAGTAATACAGCGCTTCATTCCCATCCGAAAAAAACAAACGGTTTGTTGAAGGATCAAACTGAAATAATTTCATTACCGGTCTTGAAGAATTCGCAACTTTACTGCTGGTAGTAATCGTATCACTGACGATAGTGAATTTTCCCTCTACTAATTTTACAAGACAAAAAGAAAGCCCATCTTTAAAAAGACACACCAGCATGATCTCATTTTCATGGGTGATGTACAAATAATATGAGTTAATGTTCTGAAAATTAAATGGATAGTTTTTAATTCTATCATTCCGGGCAATCAAAGAAACTCCAGCTCTGGTCAGCAAACAGATATTTCCCTGTTTATCTTCATCAATCTGAATGATAAAATTGCTTGCCAGGCCGTTCGACCTGGTGAAGTTTGCGAATCTCTGACCATCGAAACGGCTCACTCCGCCTTTGGTCCCCACCCAAATGTATCCCCGGCTATCCTGGAACATGCACCGAACCTGTGTCTGAACCAATCCTTCGGGGATTGAATAATGTTTGTAGCTGAATTCCTGTGAAAGTGCCTGAAAAACAGAGAACAGCATGTAAAAAGTTACAAGAATTGCTGGAGCTGTCTTCCGCATTGCTGGATTTTAGTGTTGGGATTGTGCCAAATATAAAAAAAATAATGTCTATTTCTTATAGACTTTTCTGAGGAAGGTATCCATATCTGTGGTTTTACGGCCGATTTAATCCGGAAGATCGGTTGGATGGCAATCGAATTCACCCCGGCGGATGCTTTCACTAAATCCGGCAAACAGGCCGATATAATCTGCCGGTACACCTGTTTTGGTGAGTGTTTCACGATATTCCCCACCGGAAGGGAAAACATAGCTTATGGGTTTCCCGCTGATCTTAGATAAAACAGCTGCCTTATGTCTCTGGTCTTCTAACGGATAATGGCAATTTTCATCATCTTTGAAATCCTTTCGCTCCCATCATCAACAATCAGTCTGAGCCAATACATACCAGCGGACAAACCCTCGCAATTCAGGTAAAAGTGTTGAATTCCATTCTGCTGATATTGATTTTTTATTACGCTTACTTCTTCTCCTGGTATGGTGAAAAGAGATAGCTTTACCACCCCGGGTTTCTCGAGCAAATAATTAATTTCCAAATACTTACTGGCAGGATTTGGAAAAACACTGATGAAATTTGATCCTCCGGAACCTGGTAAAAGGAAACTGGGTATTGAAAGCTTGAAATTTTCAATTTTCTTTCCATTGAAATCTGTGGCTATACTACCATTATCGCAATAAAAATCAGGTAGTTGAGAGGAAAGTGTATGGCCTGAAATGAAGAACATGGGAATGCCTTCCTGTCGGCTTTCCGGATTCAACGTATACCAGGCAATCCGGATCCCGCCGGGCGTAATGTTGTAAATAAACGACTGGTCAGCACCTTCATTCCCATTCATATTCGGAATGATCTCATTGACACTGAACTGATTCTGATCGTAATGAAGAATGACAGATATCGATCCGGGGTCAATATCGCTCTTCACATAAACCGGTATTTTGACTTCTCCACCGGGGGCGCCCAGGCATGTTCCTTCCCTTATCAATTCAACAATATCCTGCGATTTAAACTGGGGAACAAAGGAACCATTCACATCTCCGAAACACAAGCCTTTGATATTCTGTGTAATAGAATCACCATCGAGGAGTGTTATCAAAGGATTGTCAAACAACCAGTCGCCGGTAACATACGAATTGACATTTCCTACAAAACGTTGCATAGCCAGCAATGCATCCCCGGCATTGATGCCGAAGGCAGCATTCAGGTCAGCAGCCCTCATCCGAAGTCCGGTCAGGGGACTTATCTGCACAAAATGTTTCATGATCAGCAAAGCATCGGCTGCATTTACGCCACCCCAGGGATGAGTGCATTGTGCATCAAGAGTATAAGTTCCCGGATTTACAACCGGAAAAGAAAAACCACCCGAAGGACCGGTCAGCGTTTGCGCGGCAATGGTATCTGCCGATTTTAAAAGTACGGTGACCCCTTGCAGGGGAACGGCCTGAATATCATCATATTTCAAGGTTCCTGCCAGCTTGCCGTTACCTCCTCCTGTTCCACCCCAATTGATTCGGTTATATGGGTCTTGTTCGTGGACAGCACCGGAGAAATCACCTGTAAATGAGGTGAAAAGAGCATGACCCGAATTTACGTTTTTTGTGACATTCGATGATCCGCCCCATGTATTCTCAGGGAAAACGACCTGATCCATCTGTAAATCCTGATTATTGTCGAGTGTAAACAATGTTCCTCCCGGCTGTCCGTTGCGGAAGGTGCAAGCTGTAAAGGAATGACCTGTATTTATCAGACTTCCTGGTTTTACATTGATCCCGTTCGCATTTTGAAATTCAAAAATGGCATTTTCAGCCGATATCAGGCCGCCGGATTCAACATTAAATATATAATAGCCACTATTATGGGTGATTCTGGGAGAGAAAGCAGGCGTTCCAATCATTTCCAGTGTGCCGCCGTTATTGACAAATACCCCTGAAGTATTACCCAAACTCAGTACTGAGGCAGACGCCAAACTAAGTTTTCCGCTAGTATTGATATGAATATACCCATCAAGGCTAAGATTATATCCGTTCAGGTTGAATTCACCCCCATTTATTTCAATTAAACCGGAGGAAAGAATTTCTATATCTGAAGCCAGCGCAACAACCGCAGTTCCTGTCTTATTGATTTTCAAATCATGGAATCTGGAGCCATTCTGTAATAGGATCTCTTCATTGGTAGGGCCATAAAACTCAAAATCACCGCCGGAAGGCTGAAAATCAGACCGGAAACTCATGACAGACCGGCTTGTTCTGACAGAACCTCCGGTAATATCAGTTATGAAATTGTAACCAGTATTACTATTTACTATTCCCACATCTCTGAAATCCAGTATCCCTCCGGATAAATGGATGGATGCGTCGTGGTCGTAAGCCCAGTAACTGGATGAAATACCGCCGTATATGTTAAACTCCCCGCCAAAAATATTCAGATTGGCATTGAGGTCGACAAAGCCTTCTGTGTTGTAGATATTTATGGTCCCGTAAGGATTCAGGTAGAAATTGCCATAAATGCCGTAATATGAGGTGCTTAGAGCAGAGAATGTGCCGGAGAGGACATCTACCGCTCCCTTTATAAAAATATAATATTCACAAACAACCTGCGAACCATTAACCCTGAAGGCACCACCCAACTTATTGATCATCAAATTATTAAAATGTTCATTGGAGCAATATTGATGTCCTTCTCCATTAAATACCTCAGTTCCGGTAGAATTGAAACCGGACAGTCCTGCCAGGTTATTCCAGTCGCCTCCCACATACAAATACTGGTAGTTATCATTCAATACGCCGGAATGGATTGTCAGATTCCCTTTCACGGTAACATCAGTATGCAAAGTTGTGTTCCATGAATCACTGATATCCAGGTTATTAAAATAATCTCCGGAATTCAGATAGATTTCATGGCTCATTCCGTTTAAGGTAAAGGTGCCGTTACCACAAAGTAGTTGACCGTAATTGATCAAACTACCCTTTAAAATGACTCCTTCCGGCGAATCGCAATAGAACTGTGATCCGGGATCAATATACAGGTGACCATTAATCTGAATGGGTTTAGCTGACCAGGTTGCAATATCAATAAAACCTCCAGGACTTTTAAACACCTCAAAATCATTGAAATAATTATTGGTATCGGCAGAACTTACATAATTGAAATTGGAACCAACAAACTTAACGCTGTTGTTATGCATCTGCACCTGCGCCCCGGGGAAAAAATACCAGTCACCATAACACCAGATGCTGGTTTCAGCAGCATCTGTAATAGAAGAACCCTCCCTCCAGTAAATATCACCGGTGACGATCAATCGTGCTGAAGGAGTGGGAAACGGGTATACCAGGCGGGCATTACATTCAAAATCACCATAAACTACCAGATCTGTGTTGAAAATTTCCAGATAATTCGTGGGTCCTCCTTCAATAACCAGCGATCTGCATTCTGCCTCATCACCCCACAAGGTCGGTTTATTCTCTACCTCGGGAATAATCACATCCGTTAAGGCATCCGGAAGTATGTTTAATGACCAGTTGTATGGATTATGCCAATCCTGATCAATTGCGCCTGTCCAGGACCCGTCTTTTTCAATATAGATGTTAAAAGTTGCCGGGTAATCCTGTTTCCCGTAAACCACCAATCCATAATCATCTTCAGCAGAAATAGTTACCATAAAAGATTCTGCAAATCCTCCGATATAATCATCGGCAAAAGCCAGTGACGAATTTTTTGGCTGGAAATAATTTCCGGACCCGGAAGAATACAGCGCAAAACCCAGGTCAGCATAACCAACAGGAATATCCAGGGTAAAATAATAAGTACCGGGAGTCATCTGGACATTAAACACTTTGACCAAATCCGCGGCATTCCATGTAAACCCGTTATTGACACCCAAATTCAGGTCAACACTTTGTTTTTCGTATTGAAGGCTTGCGCTTCCAGGACCCGAATACTTTATCACTTTAACTCCGACAGGATCCATCGGAATATGATGTCCGTCAAAGACCACATAATCAAGTATATCCGCGTTATTCTGGGAGATAGCCACAGGAGAACCGAAAGAAGTATCCGGATATACAAAAAGATCGACATCCGTACCGGGAAGGTTGTTTTTAGCTCCGACCACGCACCAGTAATGATAGTTGTGCTGAGCAAGGTTATAGGCCGGAAAAGATGTCTTGGTATATACCAGGTCATTAATCAGAAGGTCAGGATTTTTCGGAAAACCCATAGCCATATGACTTAACCCGCCCTCACCCGAACCATTGCCGAACCCTGCCGGTTGAATCCAATAATTGTAATGTGTACCAGGTAATACATCATAATCTTCATAGTATAAATTGCCTGGTATCCAATCTGTTATGGCAACCGGCGTTAAATCGTTATTCATGCTGCGGTACACCTTGTAATGAGAGGCCCAGGTGGACCAATGCCAGGTAACTTCGATATGATCCTGGAAAACGCCTTTGGTAGCCCTGACATTCGTCGGGGGATTCGGATCAGACAGAGCCGGGAATATTCTGAAAACAGCCTTATTCTCTAAATTATAGTTTTCACTTCCGGGATAAAGGGATTCAATATAATAGTAACCATCATTCCCTCCGCTCCAGCCCCAATTCATGTGAAAGTATGTTAATGTTGTCCCGGCGTAATTATCCTGAAAACCGTCGCATACCCAGGCATGTCCGCCGGAACCTTTTCCGCTGAGCAAGACCGGCAATCCGTCCCAGAGGTCCGTTCTGATGAGGGCCGTCCATTCTTCCAGGCTAAAATCCGATTTATTTTCCCAGTGGATTGCATCGGAATATTTGAAATAATAAAGCATCGCGGGGGAAGCTGTCTCCAAACTGCCTGCGGAACCACAACTTGAATAATCCATATCGATACTTACACCGCAGTCAAAAATCAGTTTGGGTATCCCGGTAGCAGGGGTTGTGGCAATATCCGGCATATCATCCCAATTATAGGTGGTATTGAAAGCAATGCTGATATCACCATAGGAAGGATCGCAGCCATCGTCCAGATCGGTATAAGAATAGCTTCCATCTCCAACCAGGGGCGAATTCCAGTATTTCATGACTTGGGCCATAGCTGTAGCATCACAGCCTGTATAAGTGTGCCAGCAGGGTCCCATCGGATGAACTCCTTCAGTAGTAATTGGGCAACAGGTATTGTAATTGCAGTCCTGGTTCCAACGGGTAGTCAACATTGGGTCCATATATTCCAATGGAGTATCCATCAGCGAGATATCCGGCACTTGCATATATTGCTGCCAGGCTTCTTGTATTGGTGATGACGCGACAACCAGGTCTGCCCTGGCCTGGGTGATTATTTCTTTACAATCCTTTGTCCATGAGATAATTGACGGAGGTTGCAAACTCTCATCAATAACAAATTGGCCTTCCATCGAATAGGCCAGCACCGGAATAACCACATTATCCGCAGCGATGACCACCCATCCGGGTACCGGCCCAAATCCAAATACATAACAGATGTTTTCACCGTTTTCAGTCACCGTCGTTAACAATTGAGGAGAAAGCTGGCTCACATCGTCAATAACCAGCAGATCCATTTTAGCGAAGAAAAAATTTCTTGCAACGACGGATGCTTTTAATGAATCAATGGGCGACGATTGTCCATGAAGGCAAAAAAAGATGACAACTAGTAGACATAATCCTATTCTCTTTTTCATAAGGTATTGATTTTGATAGTATTGCTAATTAATATTTTTCCCGGGCATGCCATGTCCTTTTCTTTTAAACAGGTGATCAAAAGGATCCTTCTTCTCATAATAAAAAGAAGTAACAGGAAAATCGTTAAGATTACCTGCCTTTGAGCAGTTTATGATTAATTGATATACAAGTAAAGGTAATAACAAATTCTTAAAAAAGAAAAACCGCCCCCTTTTTGTAAGAAAGAGAGCGGTTTCATTATGTTTTGCTGCTTGAACGGGAAACGAAAGGTCAGTCCGTTGTTAATTAAAACTGAATGGTGATCTGGATCGGAATGTCAACGATTCCTTTTAAACTGTACATGGTAGCGATATAGGTTCCGGGTTTGATGGAAGAAAAGTTCTCCATAATCTTATGGTCGCCGGGGCCGAATTTATATACATCCGAGAATACTTTCTTCCCGGCCAGGTCGGTAAGTACAAGCTCGTAAGGGTCGAAATTATCAGAATGGTAAAAAACCATGAAGTTAGCAGCACCACCATGATCAGGACTCACGGAAAAGGTTAGCCCCCCTGAAAATGGCTTTATAGGAATGGGTGCTGATGGATTAATAACACCAAAAGGATTGGTTATGGCTGTTTGAGCAGAAAGCTGTGAAGAACTCATAATTCCCAGTAAAAGAACCAGGCCAATGAGGAGCGGAAGTTTGCTGAATGTTTTCATAATGCATTGAATTTAAGGATTTTCTTATTTTTATTTAGTCTTAATTAAGACTAATCAAAGATACGCTGCCATGCAGGATAAGTCAAGAGGATTAACAGCAACTTAACATTTTTTTGTAAGAAGCTGAACAATATTGTATATTTGATATGTAGTAAAGTTGTGGAAAAATGCTAATAATCTGATGATTATCAATGAAGAGTAAATTACTATCAATTGGATTGTGTTTGCTGATTCTGTGGGATGCTAATAGTCAGGACCTGACAAATATCAGAAAACAGAAGCCCATGGATTATTCGGGAGGTTTGGCGGTAAACACGAGCTCGTATGGATACAGCGGTAACATATCGCCGAGGAACAAACCCTTCAGTTGGTCCATCAGTGGATCTCCCACGCTTATTTTATATGGTATCAGCTTTCCCTTCTCCTTTATGTTCAGTTC
>JAPLDE010000087.1:20180-23698 GCA_026391855.1 Bacteroidota bacterium
CAGTTCGCAGGACAGATCCTTTACCCAGCCTTTCAACCAATACGGGGTCAGCCCTACTTACAAGTGGATTACCATCCACGCCGGTTACAGGAATATTTTCTTTTCCCCTTACACCCTGGCCGGAGCCACTATTTACGGTTGCGGGATTGAGCTGCATCCGGGGACTTTCCGTTTCGGGGCTATATACGGCCGGTTACAGAAGGCAGTGGAAGAAGATACCACCAACCAGCAATGCCAGCCGGCTTATAAAAGGACAGGATACAGTATCAAGCTGGGATTAGGAACTGATTTATATTTTATTGATCTGATATTTTTAAAGGCCAGTGACGACGCTTCAAGCCTCACCCGGGAACCTGTAAAATATATGATTTCTCCCCAGGAGAATGAGGTTGTAGGTTTGACGGGCCATTTTCAGTTGTCAAAAAAGATTATCTTTCAGTTTGATGGGGCAGGGAGTGTCTATACCAATGATACACGGGCTTTAGAGCTGAAGGGTAAGAAACAGGAAAAATACGGATCATTAATTAAAATCAGGGTTTCAACACAGCTATTAACGGCAGGCCAGGCCTCACTGGTTTATAATGACAGGAATTTCGGGCTTAAAATTCAATACAAGCGTGTTGATCCGGATTATAAATCAATGGGAGCGTATTATTTCCAGGGGGATCTGGAATCTTATACCGTGGAACCCAATTTCAGGTTTTTTAAGCAGAAACTTCGGTTGGGAGGGAGCATCGGTCTGCAGCATGACAATATTTTGAAACAAAAACTGGTAACCACTGACCGCACCATAGGCTCTGTAAACCTTTCCTTCAGCCCGGTTCAGCAATACGGCATTGATATTTCCTATGCCAATTACGGGATCGCTCAAAAAGCAGGGATCAGGCCTGTCAATGATACTGTGAAGATCGCCCAGGCCAATCAGAACATCAATGTGATGAACCGCCTGAGTTTTACCAATAAAATACGGGTTATCAACATCATTCTGATTACCTCCTATCAGAACCTGACCGACCTTAACCCCTATACGGCCAATTACACTGAAAACACCGTAATTTATTGCAGTCTAAACTTCTCTGTTACCCTGTTGAGCAGCGGAATGACCCTGAATGCCGGAATGATCGGCAATAACAATGATTTTACAGGAACCCGGTTACAAATGCTGGGTCCTTCGGCTGGTATATCCAGAGAAATTATTAAAAAGATGCTGTCGGGGAACCTGAACACCAGCTATCTGGTGAACAGAGTGGGTGGAAAATCATCCGGAGGGGTTGTTAACGGGAATCTCGGCCTTAATTTCCGGCCTTTCAAAAAGCACAGTTTAAACCTTAATATCAACCTGATAAACAATAGGTTAACAACTGATAAAAGCCAATCATTTACTGAATTTCGATTCAATCTCGGATATCATTTCTATTTAAAATAATTTCAGCATGAAAACCATGAACCATTTCATATCCTTTCTCAGCAAAAAGGTGAAAAGTATCGGGATAGGTGTCCTGTTTTCAGCATTTGCCCTTGTTTTATTGTTGAATCCTTTTTCAGGAAGCGCTCAGCCATATCCACTTATTGTAAGTATTTATATTCCCCCTCCCTATTCTTCCAACCTCTCCTCTTACTTCAGCAGTGGGAGCCAGCTGGTCCTGAACATTACCAATACCTCTTCGACTACCTACAGCATTTTCCTTGCCGGAACAGCGGGCACCCTGGATAATTCCGTTCTGGTTGAAGTCAGGCATTCCCATGCCCCCAATGTTGAACCCATTCAAATACCCCCCGGAATTTCTCCCCTGAGCGCCACACAGCTTCAATCCTTCCTGGATTTTAACAGTGTAAGTTATCATGGTATCACCATGACCCAGATCCAGAATGGCAGTCTGCCCGAAGGAGAGTACCGTATCTGTGTAACAGCCTATGATTATAATACATTACAACCGCTTTCAGATATAAACGTTTCCGGTTGCAGCAACCCCATTTATATCCGTCAGCTGGACCCTCCGGTTTGGGTTACACCCACATGCGGAACAACACTTACGGTGATGACTCCCCAAAATATACCATTTACCTGGCAGATGCTGGGAGTGGCAGGAAATACCTCAAACCTCCGTTACAAATTCAGGCTGGTGGAAGTCCCGGAGAATTCGGACCCGAACAATGTAATGATCACAACCACAACTCCTTACTTCGAAAGTGAGGACCTGACAATGAGCACGTTACTTTATTCGGCCACGTACCCTCCCCTGGAAGCAGGTAAAAATTATGCAGTAATGGTCACCGTTTCTGATGAAACCGGTCAATATTCCTTCAGAAATAACGGGAAAAGCGAAGTTTGCATGTTTACTTACGGAAGTCCGCCGGCTTCGCTTACGCTGACCGTGGTTTATCCTGCCAGTGAAAGCTGGATGCCTTTCAACTTTTTCCCCATTATAGTGTATTGGGACCCTTATAATGAAAACTATCACCATTGGCATTCCTCCTTCAGTATCAGTGGAAGCAACGGGACTTCGGATTCCTGGGTGCGAAATCTGGCCTGGGATCCAGACCCCTGGCAGGCGCAGAAAACAGCAACCAATTTCGATGAAATGACTCTGGAGCAGGCTAAACACATATCCGTTTACAAAACCAATTCCGAAACACCTCCTCACCTGAATTATGTAAGGGGTGTCCACTATTCCCATACCACCTCGGTTACCATCACCCAGGGAAGCAGCACTCAGGTAGAATCGACGACTTCTTCCGGTTTCAACTTCGGGATGTCACCCTCTACACCACTGGTTCCAGGAAACAATTCGACCGTTCCCGCGGGAGATATCACCCTGACCTTCAGGACAGCCGATCAGCCATCTCACATTCTTCCTCCGTTTGCTATCACCCAGGCCCATCACGGGTCTCCCACCTTTTTCGACGGAGTGGTGGATGAACGATGGAGGCTGGAGGTATCAAGGACCTCTGACTTCGCTACCATCATTGACACAGCAACCAGGCGGATCGGGGAAAACTTCAATCTGCTGACCCTGACCAATGAAAGCGTGATTGCTGAAGCGTTGTACCAGGACATGAGCAGAAGTTTCCATTATACAGACCCAGGTGATTATTACTGGCGGATCAAATGGTTGAAAAACCCAGCTCTGGCAAAATCAACAGAAGCTTACAATACCAGCCAGGTTTTTAAATTTACGATCGGTACAACCCCGACAACAACAACAGGGACCACCGCACCTCCTACTCCATCCTCCTGTGTTGCCGCCTGCGACGCCCCTGTTATCGATGATCATGAAAAAATAGCCGTAAATACGATCACGGCCGGCACCGATGTCCAGATCGGCCGGTTTACCATGCATATCACCGATATCAGCTGGATTACCACCCAGGCAGACGGACATGGCACCATTCAGGTCCCCTATCTCCACGCCCCGATGAAAGTATCTTTCCACGGGCTCAAAATCAATGCAGCCAATAAAGTGTTTTTGGGTACCTGCGTGGGAATGTACGATAACACCACGTTGATGCCCGAAAAC
>JAPLDE010000087.1:23729-25839 GCA_026391855.1 Bacteroidota bacterium
CGAAAACATGCCCGACGGGATGCAGGGTCTTACCGGTCTAACCCAGGATCAATACAATGCGATCAATGTTTATGCTTCCCAGGCGGTCCGGCTGGTCAGCCAGTTCAGTGGGAGCACTCCCATGGGTTTGCCGATAGGCTTTGATAATATCATAGACGGTCAGCGCTATACTATTGCCATTATCGGCCTTAGATTCACTCCGGAACGGGCAACCCTTAATGCTATGATCGCTTTGGATTTCCCTGAACTACACGGTTTTCTGGGACTAGGGGCTACAGATATATGTTTTCATCCCGACGGGCTGGCCGGTTTGGGACGAGCGATGCTATATCTGCCTTTAGACCAGGAACTTAACTGGGGAGACAATATCAGCCTGAAATTTAAGAAAACTGAATTTGCCAATAATTATACCATGATTTCCGACAGCGGAACCTATGTCCGCTGGGACTGTAACGGATTTAACACATTACAGGTAAAAGGGGAATTGTTGTTCGGAAGAAATTTGTTGTTGCCTGATTTACAGGATGGTACGACCGGACCGGGAAAAGTCAAAGCCACCTTTTCAACCACAATACGCAAAAAGGGAGACTGGTTTGCCGAGTTGAATTTCGACCGTTTTCAGATTGTCGGACTAGATGGCTGGGGATTTCAAGTGGATCATGCCACGTTGGATTTTTCCGAGCTTACCAATTCCACTGCTATGGTTTTTCCGCAGGGTTATACCGGAGATGATTCATATGGCTGGAAAGGATTTTATCTGAAAAACATATCCCTTTATCTGCCACCCCAGTTTAAAACCTTTCTGAATCCTAACCAGCGGCTTTCAACCGGAATTGAGAATATGCTCATTGACAAGACCGGATTAAGCGCCAGTTTCCAGATCCGGAACGTGTTAAATCTCTCTGACGGTAATCTGAACGGCTGGGGGTTTTCCATTGATACCATACGCGTTGATGTGCTTTCGAACTCACTGGTTCGGGGAGGTTTTGGCGGTGACATCAAGATACCGATCAGTGACAGCGCCCTTCATTACACCTCCTTCCTGATGATGGATACGGCAACCAAAAAACTTGCATACCAATTCAGGATAGAAGCAAAAGACACCATCAATGCCTCGCTGTGGGTAGCAAAATTAGCCCTGCTGCCCACCTCTTCAATCACTATTACAGCCAGTACGAGTCAGTTCACTGCTGAAGCCTGTCTGACGGGAAGTATTTCTATCAAAGGGAATATCGGGAACATTCCAATCAGCCTGTTAGGAATGGAGTTTGAAGAATTCCGGCTGATGACCTCCTCTCCGTATATTTCCTGTGAACACTTTGCTTTTGCCAGCAAACAGAGAGATGTGGCGGGATTTCCGGTATCCATAACCGGAATACAGTTAACCGTCAGGGATGGGCCCAGTTTTGGGGAATCTGATCCTGAACCGGGTCCGAGGGCAGGCTTGCAGTTTACCCTCAACCTGAATCTTACCGGGGAGTCAAACACCTTCAGCGCCGGAACAACACTGGCCATATTAGGTCGGTTGAATACCGGCGGCGGATCGGGGTCATCAATGTGGCAATTCTCCGGAATAGCCCTGGATTCAGTAGGTATAGGCGGATCAGTAGGTGTCGTGGTATTAGCCGGCGGGGTCCGTTTTTATCGGAGTGATCCTGTCTTTGGTACAGGATTCCGGGGCTTCATCAGGGCTACCTTCAAACCCACTGTTTCAATAGGTGTAACGGCACAGTTTGGCGAGGTCAATGGCTACCGTTACTGGTACGTGGATGCCATGGCCATTATCGCGGCCGGTATTCCTATCTCAAGCGGAGTTTCGTTGTACGGTTTTGGCGGAGGAGCCTGGTATCATATGAACCAGCAAAGCCCCATTCTTCAATCGGCTTTGAGCAACACTCCGTCTTCAGGAGCAACCAGTACCGGAGGCAGTTCAAGCGGGGTCAGGTATGTTCCGGACCAAAACATCCTGTTTGGATTTAAGGCAACAGTTATCATCGGAACGGCCGGAGGCGGAGATGCAGTCAATGCGGATGTCACTTTCAGCGCCCAGTTTAACGTAAGCGGCGGAGTTGATCTGATGGCCCTCGACGGACAACTGTATTTCATGTGC
>JAPLDE010000087.1:25852-27620 GCA_026391855.1 Bacteroidota bacterium
GACAGATCTGATCCCAAGGTCAGCGCCAGCGTGCATATCCAGTATGACTTCCCGAACAATATCTTTTCGGGTCATTTCTCGGTCATGGTCAATGTTGCAGGGGTCATCAGGGGGTCTTATCCCGGTAACAGTGTAGGAACCGGTTACATGTACGCGGATGCAGAAACCTGGTACATTAAAGTCGGCAGACCGGCCCGCACAGAGGACGAGGTTGTATCACCGGATCAACGCATGTCGGTTGAGATCTATCAGATGTTTACTGCCAAGGCTTATATGCAGGTCGGTAAAAACCTGGATCCGCCTCCTCCGATCCCGCAAAAGGTATTGTCAATATTAAACCCGGCTACCATCCAACGTAACCCGGCACTATCGACAGGTGATGGGTTTGCCTTTGGTGCAGCCATTGATTTTAACCTGCCGAAAACAAGATTTCTGGTGTTTTATGCCATGCTGAACGGGGGTATCGGATTCGACTTTTCATTGCTGAACTTTGGCCCGCATGCCTATTGTGAAGGAGCGCCTCCCGGTTCCACTATCGGCATTAACGGATGGTATGCCAGCGGGGCCTTATATGCCTATCTCCAGGGAGAATTCGGGATCTACATCGACAACGATTGGTTCCCTCCGGAAATAAAAATTCTTGACTTTATGGGAGCTGTCCTGCTAAGGGGAGGAATGCCTAATCCCAATTGGATGCAGGGCGTTGTAGCTTACCATTATAATATTCTTGCCGGACTCATTCAGGGTGACGGGCGTTACGAGATCATGCAGGGTCATGAGTGCAAGGCTGCCAGTGAAAATCCGGTCAGCGGTATGGAGATACTGGCCGATCTGAATCCTTCAGACGGAGAACAAGACGTGGATGTCGGAATATTAGGCCTGGCCGCCTTTAATACCGAAATAGGTACTGAATTCCAAATGGACCAGACGATGTCTGATCAAACCACCCGGACCAGAACATTCCGCTTTGTGATCGATTATTTTAACTTTAAAAAGGGAAGTGTTGTCGTTCCGGGTACCGTTTCTATGGCAAACAGCAAAACACAGGCATTCTTTGCCCCAACCAGCTTTCTTGACCCTCAAACCGATTATACCGTTAACATCAGGGTCCACGGAGAAGAGTTTCTGCAAGGATCCTGGAAACCCACCCAAAGAAATGACGGGTCAAACGTGACAGAAGAACTGGTCCACCATTTCAGGACCGGAAACTATCCTGACCGCATTCCGGATAATAACATCCAATATTCCTACCCTATCAACCGGCAGCGATACTATTTGCAGGATGAATGTCCCGACGGGTTCGTGAAAATGAAAGTGGGAATGCCGGCCTTTTTCACAGGTACTGCGCCTGCAGGCTCAACAAGAAAATATATTGCCAGGTTTACCCCGGTTGACGGAGGGGCCCCAAAAGAGGTTCCGTTCACTTATAGTAATCCCAGTGCCACTATAAGTTTCACCAACCCGAAGCTGATGAACGCTACCGTCTATGCGGTACAGATCCTGTACAGGGATGAAGTAGACGCTCTCCAGGCAATTAATCAGCCTGAAGCACTGCAACATGCACGCGCTAATGCTCATGTTAATATGGTTAATATTTCGAACCTGTCAGAACTTCAATCAATGCTGACCCCGATGACTGAAAACACAGAGGATTTTGCCCAGGGACAGGTACAGGTTCTTCACCGCCGGCTGGATGCTTCAGTGGTCAGGTCTTCCGAAAAACTGCTTTATCTTTTCTATTTCAGGACCAGTTTATATAACAGCCTGG
>JAPLDE010000087.1:27644-28108 GCA_026391855.1 Bacteroidota bacterium
TACAATCTATTCCAATATGGGAAACCTTGAGATGTTAACCCCTTGCTTTTCATCTTCTGAGCCCTTTGACTGGATTGATGCCGGTGGAACTTCTTATGCCGACAGGACCGGGAATACTGTTAATATTCCCTCATTAATATATATGGACTTTAAATGGGAGGCCACCTGGCATCAGAATTTTGCCAATCCTTATGTGTATAATTTGTA
Organism: Bacteroidota bacterium; assembly: GCA_026391855.1. Lineage (GTDB taxonomy): Bacteria > Bacteroidota > Bacteroidia > Bacteroidales > CAIXZF01 > JAKLIX01. The sequence goes on from JAPLDE010000087.1 coordinate 27,852, forward strand.
CAATTTGTACAGAACCTATAATCTGACAACCCTTAGCTTTCAGCGAAACACCCCTGACCTCATCGGAATACCTCCCTATAAAGCCGTTTTCCATGCCGAAGATTCCTGGATAAATCCTCCTCTTTTGGATAATGAGTGTTTACCCGTTGAAGTAAATGGTATACCGGTCACCAATAGCCTGACAAACCCTCTTAATGCAGTGGTGACAGGGCCGTCAAAATCGCCGCTTGGCAATAAGACAACAGGCCTGATGACCA
>JAPLDE010000087.1:28127-28866 GCA_026391855.1 Bacteroidota bacterium
CCAGATTGAATCGGGTATTAATACGTTGACCGATTATGTCAGGTTAAGAACAATCACAAGTAATATCATTTCTCACTATGGTCATCCTTCAAACAGCGAGTTTATCGTCGAACCGGTGAAAACACAGATGATCAACTTTTTGGGAAGTAGTTATCAAAGGTTCAACAAGGGCGCTTATACACTCGATTTTAAGTACCAGCCTCCATGCCAATGCAGGGATGTTGATGCTACTATGATGCCTGTTTATATTAAACAATTCACTTATTAAGCGGAAAGCCATGAACAATAAGATAAGATCATTGCTGATAATAGCCTTGCTCTGTTTGATTCTCAATGTTAACGGGCAAACCGGGCAATCAACCGTTCCAAAAGACAGATCATCAACGGGATTAACAAAAGATACAAACCATAATCCACTGGAAGCCAAACTGTTCCTTATTGGAAAAGTGTACAAAGATTCTATTGTCTTGCGTTGGGGACCCGACAAGGCGAAGGCATGGAGACTCGGGAACGAGTATGGATATAGAGTAGAAAGGATGGAGATCCAAAGAGATAAAAAAGCGTATACAGAACCTTATAAAAGACTGGTTACTGGTCCGATAAAACCTTGGTTATCTGAAGAATGGGCTAAAAAAAGCGCGAAAGACAATAAGTACGCAGCTGTGGCATACCAGGCATTATATGGAAAATCATTTGCTCCATCCCTGGCTCCGGACCACGTCAGTAATATAAAGAACAT
>JAPLDE010000034.1:0-23705 GCA_026391855.1 Bacteroidota bacterium
TTTGGACGACACAATATGGTATGCTTCCTTTTTGTTTTTAATATCCCTTCAATATATAATTCAACAGGTCATTGTTAACAAATTAAAAGTCTGCTTTTTATAGATGGCAAAATGTAAGGTTTTATCCCGTTTATAGTATAGTAGTATTTGATCCTATTTGTCATTTGGGTCCTCCCGGGTGGAATTAACATTGAAATTATATTTCAATAAATATTCAAAATACGAATAGTTTTTATATTTTGGGGAATTGACTTAGTTTTTTGGAATTTTAAAATCTCACTAACTAAATCAATATTTGTAAAATGGCCGCAGTCATTAATGTCGAATAAAACACATTTAATAACTTTATTTAATAAATCAAAAGTCTGTAATATGGGATAGTAATCTTCCATTAAATTAGGTGTTCTGTAAACTACTTTATTTATAATATCAAGTATAAAAACCATAGTGACTCCAGCAGCTGAACCATAATTTGTAAAAACTACAAAGGGATTGTTAATTGTATCCGTTATAATACAATTAAATTTGAATTCATCTCTATAATTATCAATATTTAATACATTAAATAGTTCACCTGTTTTTGTTTTTAAATAAACATGATAATTAACAAACCCATTTGATGTATTATCATTTAATGAATCATAGGCAATTATAATGTTATAATTGATAGTTTGTGAAATTACTACAGATTGAAGGCTTGTAATTGTAATTAATGCAATATAGTATTTAAAGTTATTCATGTTTATTCATTTAGGTTGGATGGAACTATAGTTAAATTAACAGACCTTATACTACCGTCACGATTCTGATTCGTATAAGTTACACCTGTAACAGTAGTTTGAACTTTCAATACGCCTGTGACGGATTGATTTGCATCAGAGTTTTGAGAATAAAATTTTGTATCAATAACATCGTTTGGAGAAGTCCGACCTGGTAGTCCTTTCCCAGGAGAAGGGTCACTGCGATTTTCAAAGTGCAAATGTGGGTCACCCCCCTTCGCATTGCCAGAAGTACCAGAAACTGGTTGACCTGGACTAACATTAATGTCAGATAAATGAGCATAAAATGCATATCGAGTTTCTCCATCATCATTCTGATATTGTAATGTAATACTTAGTCCATAACTATTATCATCTGAACAATGAATTGAATAAATAGTACCAGATTTAACTGCTAATATATTCGTTCCTGTGGGTGCTACATAATCGAACCCTTGGTGTACCTGTGAATTCGGAACACTACCCCCCAAAGGAGTCCTAACAAAGCCAAATAAATTACTTGCTCGATTAGCTCTGATGTTTGGATCTTTGATTGGGTCACCTGGCCCCATTCCATTGGGATCAACTAGTCTTATTGGATTATTAAGACAATATACAAAGGGGCTTAAAAAAGGAAATCTGTCTACTAATGGGTCCACTCCCAACCAAACACTACTCTTTGGATCATAGTACCTTGCCCCGTAATAGTACAACCCACTCTCATCATCCGTCTCTTTGCGGTTGAATTTATAAGGAGTATAAAATGTCATAGGAGGTGTACCCCCAGTCTGAACCCTTTCCTCTGATAAGATCGCTCCAAACGGTAAATAATCAATATGTTGGTAAGGGTAACCGGCAATATCCGTTATATAGGAAGTACTGCCTAAATGGTCACTGTGATAAAAATAAATGGCTTGTTCTGATCCATTCAGGTTGGGTTGACCGCTTAAAAAACTATATAACTTTGAACTAAATTGCAAAGTATCAGGATAACCACATCCATTTATGTCACGATACACCATACCTTCATCTTCATGCTTTTTCTTAAGGTATTCAGAAGCATTTTGTCTTTGGAGGCCATAAGTCATAGAAAACAAAGATACAGGTTCTAACTGAAATCCGCCTCCTAATTTACTGATAATTCGCTGGTTTTCTATGTAATAATGCTTGGTGTATTGAAGATTATTGATAACCAAATACGGATTAACATATAAACCACGCCGGTATTTCTTAAAAGTGCTACATATCAACCAATACTTTAATAACCTTAACCGTATCTCCGTTATATACTTTGATAAAATATATGCCTGGCTTATAGTTGTTTATATCGATCTGAATTGAGTTTGAACCGGCATGTTCTTCGTGAATTACCCGGCCCAGCATATCTGCCAGCTGAACATTGGCGCCTTTTATATTGCTGACATTAATCACATTGCATGCAGGATTGGGGTATACATTGATTTTTCTTTCAGATAGTTCGGAAATGCCGGTATAAATAAAAGCAGTTGCTTTTGCATTCATGATTTGCCCGGTCTGATTATCGATTAAAAGCGCTATTGCCTTTATTTCTCCCGCATTATACTCATCAGGAATGGTATAGTTGAAAGTATAGTCATGAATACTGTTAGCCATGATAACTGGCGGCAGGCTGTTGGCCTCGCCGGTGAAACCACCAAGTATTTCACGGGCAACGAAATTATAATACATATCGGCTGCCGGTACGGGATCGGGTAGGTTTTCAAATCCTCCCATGGAACCGGCGGGTCCACCTGAATAATAGTTAACCTGGTCATAACCGGTAGAGTCTTTGTGAACATTGTTTTCAGTCAGAACCAGGGCAAACCGGTAATCTCCTTCGAGCGAGGCGGCAAATACAGCAGTAATTTCTGCAGTCATATTACGGTTTTCATCGACAACCGCTTCAATGCTTAGTGTGGCAAAACCAAAATCGGTGATGTTAGCATTATAATTACTGAATACTTCATCCGGGTCGCTTGTGTATTTCCTGTCGATAACCGTAGACGGATAGCCGCTTATAATTGTCTGGATACCATCATTATATACTGCATTTTCCATGGGGTCGTTACTATGAACGGCAATAGGGATTACACTTCCGGGATGAGCATTGTAAATCGAATCCATGTAAACGATACCTCTTACGCACCAGCCACACCAGGTACCGGAAGCTTCTTCAATTACAAGATTGTGTTCAGGTATAAAGGGTACTGCCTGCACATCTGCCGAGAGCTCATTATTGGTTGAGTCGTTATCGGCTCCCCCATTAATTTCCGATATCCATATTTTAACGGAATATTCACCAATTGTACTCAGGGAGAATTGGGAAGGCATGGTAAAATCTATCGTTTCTAGGCTGGTGATCGTGTCATTTGTGAAAGTGTCTGTTAGTAATTCATTTTAAACGAGGTAACAGTAGTGGCACTCGTATTTTTTATTGAACCTTTTACAGAAATATAAGTGTTTGTCTCCAAATACCTTGGTATTGTAATGTTGGTTAACGCAAGGTCAATACCAACGAAGGGTTTGATTTGTATGTTGTCCACTCCGAGTTCAGTCTGATTATTTGATCTTCCCCTGAAAGCCAGATGGATTATCTGGCCGGTATAGGCAGTAAGATCACAGCTTCGCAACGTCCAGACTGTGGTAGTTTCATGATAGGTGTTTAATGCGGTGAAGTCCTGAATTGAATCACCTGTAGCCGACACTAACACCTCAAGAACCTCATCATCGCCATCATATATTGCTTTACCTTCCCAAAAGACAAAAGCATCATTACCAACCTCTACCGGAGGTGTTATCATCCATTGATCGACCTGGCCACCAGCATCATATGAAATGGAGGCGGCATAATTATTATCGCCGCTCCAGTTCACTATCCTCCAATCATTCCAACCTTCAATAGGGGTTAATGTATCATTGTCAATCAAAGTCATATCACCCTCAACATAATGCTCAAAATCCATATAATAATAATAATTCGTGCTGAGGTCAAATGCGGCGGAAAGGGTATCGTTATTGTTTACAGTGTCTTGCATATTATTTGGATCAGAAACCCATACTTTAAGGGCATTTGTTCCTGTAAGCTGGATTGTCGTTGCAGCCATCTGTTTTGGGATAGTGATGGAGAAAACCGTGTCAGAAAGATAAGGGATATTCATTCCTGTTAAGTTCTCCGTGTACGGGCCAAATCCATTCAAAGTCCAACTAATACCGGCACTCGTAAGGTTGCCGGAACTGTAATTTTTCAATGTTGCCGCAACATGTATTTCCTGCCCGAAAGCTGCAAACGTGGCAGAAGAAAGGGACGCCATTGCGGCATCCGGGTATGCGTTTACTTCTGTCACTGTAATATTATCAATATACAGGTTCCACATAAAGCAACTATTGTTACGGAAAGCAATATAGATCTGGCCTGAATAGCCTAATTCAGTGAGATTGAGTGTCCGTGTTGTCCAATTCAATCCATTTTCAGCTGCAATCTGGAAAATGGGGGTGAAATGGTCGAGGGCCGTATCAGTTGTTGAAATCAAAACCTGGTATCCGTCAGCATAAATAGGTGAAAATGCCATGGCATCCCAAACAAGGTACACCGGATTTGTAAGGGTCGGATCAATCATAATGGGTGGGGTAATCATCCAATCGTCGGCAGTGTAATCCCCATTGGTAAGATACGAGGTGCTGGCAGCTACATGGTTGCCGGGTTCCATTTCCCAGACAATCCAATTGGATGTTGCCCCAAACATACTTGTATCCATAGGGATTAATCCATCATGATCGATAAAAATCATATCTCCGGGAATGAAGTTCTCAAAATCCTGGTAATAAATTACATCGTTGGTTTGTACACAATAGTTTTGCCCCGAAATTTTTCGTTGCTCAGGAGTAAAAGATGTTTTAGACCGGGTTTCATGACATTGCTTGTTTCCGGGCAAAAAATTTGTTTGTGCAAACCCATTCACAGCAACAAACAGCATCAATAATGTTCTGATTACATTCATGATTTTAAATTTAATTGTTTAACATGGCTGGAGTACCCGTAACAGGTAATCGCCAAAACTAAATCTAATCCAATTGAAATGGTTGGGAAAGTGGGAAAACCTGACTGGGACAATAAAGGGACATCCCTTTAATTAACTGGCATACAGCTGGTTGGTACAAGCTAACATAGGGTACGCGCTGCTTTGTTTTAGTATTTTCCCAGAACTGAATTCAGATTTTCGTCGGTACCGGTTAAATTCAGTTTCTTCCTTAACCTGGTTCTTGCTTTAAGAATGCTCTCGTAATTCAGGTGCAGTATATCTGCAATTTCCTTGGAGTTCATGTTCAGTTTAAGAAAAGCACATAACCTTTTCTCATATTGCGTCAGGTTAGGGATATCATTGAGAAGGTTCTTGAAAAAATCGGGATGCAGTTGGGTAAATTCTTTTTCAAAGGCATCCCACAGGTCAAGCTTTTGGTTAAGCCGCAATTCGGAAATTATATCATTAAATATATTTGGGCTTTCGGCAACAGGGTCGCTTCCCTTAACCGTTAATATATCTATTACTTTATTTATAAGCTGGTTCTGATTGGTAATATGCAGCATTTTGTATGTGACTTCACGCGTTTTTATTTCTATTTCATTCTGAAGTACCAGCTTTTCGCTTTTTAACCGTTCATTCTCCAGTTGCTTCTTTCTTGCCTTGAGCCTCTGAAGAAGGAAAAAGGTTGTCGCTATGCCTATCAGGATAATTAAACCAGCTATGATCAGCAACAGGTTCATCTGTTGTTTCTTTTGGTTCATCCGGTTCAATTTAATCTCGTCCTGGTATTTGTACCGGATTTCAAGCATGTCAATCCCTGTGGTTCGTTCATGAAGCTTAATCGTATCTTTAACAGCACATATTTTATCATAATAAAAACAGGCGCTATCCAACCTGTGCAGGCTCATGAATTGATTTGTTAAGCTTTGATATGCCTCTTGCAGCTGCTAGTGATTATGTGTCAGGATCGCATAATTGATTGCCAGGTGCGAAAAATGCTCAGCGCTTTTATAATCGTTCCTTGCGATATATCCCTGGGTAAAACTGTTATAAATCCAGGGAAGGATCCGTATTAATTGATATTCCTGCGCAATGTTCAAACTCTGATTTAAGTAATGAAAAGAACTATCATACAATCCCATTATGTAGTAATTGGAACCAATATTTAAATAATTCGTTGCCAGCCATTCCTTATTATTGGACGCTATATTCATCACTACTGCTTTTTTGTAGTAAGATATGGCTATGCTGTCCTTTTTAAGGGAGGAATTGACCATCCCAATATTATTATAAGCGCCGGCAACTGATGAATAGTTATGGAGTCTCAGATAGATATCCAATGCCCGGTTGAAATACTTATATGCTTCCTCATAAGACCATGAATCGCATTTCATATTTCCGATAAGCATATAGTTGTGGGCTATCAGGATGCTGTCATTGGTTTCTCGAGCAGATTCAAGGGATTTAATGATGAAAACTTCAGCCAGGTCAAATTCTGAGTCAGAAAGAATTTTAGCGATCTGATAATTTGAATATGCAATGCCTTTTTTATAGTTGATCCTGGTTGAAATATCCAATGCCTGGCGAGCAAAATGCTCCGATTTCTTTATATCAACCGAACTGTACTTTTCAGCAAGGTGAAGGTTAACATCAATCCTTACTGTATCTGGCAAAGCCTTTTTCAGTTGTTTTTCCAGACTTATGATATTCGTATCAATCTGTGCCGGGCAGGAGATGTGGATACAGGTAAGCAATATTGAAAGAACAGCTATGATTATTCGTCCTGATTTTGACATAACTCCTTGTCCCTTTTCTAAATGCTTTGCACAAGTTAGTTTAACAAATTGAACTACTGATCGCATATAAGGCAAATGTTAAATATAGTTGATGCTACTTCAAATATGGCATTGAAGTTTGCAATAAAATATTAATAAAATGAGGTAACAGAAATTTTAAAAAATCATGGTGCCGGATAGTAACATTATTTACGCTCCATTAAGCACCTTCAGAATAATCCTTTACCAGCTGCCGCCTGCACCGCCACCGCCGAAGCCGCCACCACCAAAGCCGCCGAAACCACCTCCGCCACCTCCGAAACCACCGTTTCCGCTGCCAAAACCGCCGCCTGAACGTCCTCCTCCCAGAGAACCGGCCAGGAAAAGCCATGTCCAGAAGGGTACATTACCGCCTATATGGTGCTGCTTGCCCCTGTTATTACGGAAGATGGAAAATATGATGATCATGACCAGGATAGGAACAATAAAACCCCATTTCGGGGCATCTCCCCCTTTCTTCTTATACTGGGCGGAAGTAAACTCGCCGGAAGCCAGTCCTTTAAGGACCTTTATACCGGCTGTGATCCCACCATAATAATCGTTGTTCTTAAAATAAGGGATCATTTCCTGGTCCACAATTCGCTTGCAGATGGCATCAGGGATAGCTCCCTCCAGTCCGTAACCAGGGGCAATAAAGGCTTCTCCCCTGGAATTCCCTTGTTTGGGTTTTATCAGGACCACGATCCCATTGTCTGATCCCTTCTGACCTACACCCCATTTCTGACCTACCTCTACGGCAAACTGGGACGCATCATAATTGCCCAGATCATTCACCGTCAGCACAACAATCTGGTTTGAGGTGGAATCGTTGAAAACGACCAGATCCCTTTCCAGGGCTGCAACCTGATCAGGCGCCATTAAGCCGGCGAAGTCATTGACCAAACGAGGGGGATTCGGCCTGGCTGGTATCTCCTGTGAATAAACAACCGGCCAGCTAAGCGCCAGCATCAGCAGGAGGAATATTATTTTTATTAAAGGCCTGATTTTCATACTCTTGGATTTCTAATCAATGCTGAGAAATTACCTGCCATACCATATATCATATTGGCAATTGATTCCCGGTTTAGTTCCCAAAGGAAATTTCATCCGACAGTTCGTTTACATCGTCTTTCTGATGGGGAAAATGCTTTTTAAGCTGTTCTCCGGCAGCCCGTATCCCCTGTGAAAGCCCTTCTGTGAACCTGCTTTCACGGAAATGTCCCAGCATCAGGCCTTTAATGTTTTCCCAGAAATCTTCCGGGACACTGGCATTGATGCCTTTATCGCCAATAATAGCGAATTTGCGGTTTTTAACAGCCAGGTAGAAAAGAACGCCGTTTCGCATCGCCGTCTTGTGCATTTTCAGGACCTTGAATATCTGTGAAGCCCTGTCCATCACATCACCATCGCAGGAGTTTTCAATATGCACCCTGATCTCGCCCGAGGTATCGAGCTCGGCATCCATCAGGGCCTGTTTTATATCTTCCTGTTGTTCAGGAGTAAAGAAAGATTTGGCGGATCCCATGACGGTCAGAATTTAACCTTGGGTGCTTTTTCGGCTCCGGCTTCAGCCTCAAAATAGGCTTTCTTGGAGAACCCGAACATAGATGCGAAAATGTTCTTGGGAAATTTTCGTATAGCAGTATTATAATCCTGCGCCACCTCGTTGAAACGTTTCCTTTCCACGGTAATCCTGTTTTCTGTCCCTTCCAGCTGAGCCTGCAACTCCAGAAAATTCTGGTTTGCCTTCAGGTCGGGATATTTCTCTACCACCACCATCAGTCTTGCCAGGGCTGAACTCAGGTTTCCCTGGGCTTGCTGAAAGGCTTTTAAAGATTCGGCATTGAGATTCTGAGGGTTGATGTTTACGGCTGTAGCCTTAGCCCTGGCTTCAACCACGTCGGTCAGGGTCGATTTCTCATGGGTGGCATAGCCCTTTACCGTCTCTACCAGGTTGGGGATAAGGTCAGCACGGCGCTGATATACATTCTGAACCTGCGCCCATTGTGCATTCACTCCTTCTTCCCTGGAAACCAGGCCATTATAGGTGCCAACCGCGGATAAAACGATCACTATCACCAATAATAAAATGACCCCTATTATTACAATTGTGTTTCTCATGATGAATTGGTTGTTGGTTATTATTAAAAGTTAAAAGTACGATTATTTATGTTAGATCCGGGATTTTGTCCTGATGTTACAGATGCCTGTCCGGTTTATCCGATCAGCCCGATACTTCTTTTAACGAAACTGGTCAGGTCTTCCCCTTTCAGCATATTCTGGGCCAGCAAAGCCAGGTCGGTGAGTTGTTTAACCAATTGCTCACGCGACTCATCCTCAGTCATTTCCACTAATTTACTGATTACCGGATGATTGGAGTTTACCACCATGTTAAAGGTCTCGGGCATCTCTCCCCAATACGGCATTCCGCCTCCCATGGCAGCCATGTCTTTCATTCTCCGCATAAACTCATTCTGGGTGATGGTTACCGGCATGTCTGTTTCCGAAAGGCTTTCAAACTCGATATGGTATTTTTCTTTATCAAGGACTTTTTCAAAGACCGGCTTGAGTGAATCCTGCTGTTCGACGCTGAGTTTGGAAGGCAGTGGTGTTTCCTTCAGGATGATCTTTTCAGCCACTTCTGAATCAACCCTTTTGAATTTGATCTTTTCAAACTTACTTTCCAGTGAATTAACAAAATGGTTGTCAATAACTCCATCCATCAACAGCACATCATAACCTCTTTCTTTTGCAGCTTCAATAAAGGAATGCTGTTCCAGGGGGTCGGTCGTGTACAGGTAAACGAGTTGTTTTTCCTTGTCAGTCTGGGAATCCTCCACCTTTTTCTTATACTCATCAAACGTAAAATATTGATTTTCAATATTTTTAAAAAGACAGAACTTGTTAGCCCTTTCATAGAATTTCTCTTCAGTGATGATTCCGTACTCGATAAAGACCCGGATGTCATCCCATTTTTTCTCAAATTCTTCCCGGTTGTTTCTGAACAGGTCTTCCAGTTTATCAGCCACTTTTTTGGTGATATGGCTGGATATCTTCTTCACATTAGGATCGCTCTGGAGGTAGCTTCTGGAAACATTTAAAGGGATATCCGGGGAGTCGATGACGCCGTGCAGCAGGGTGAGAAAGTCGGGGACTATCCCTTCCACTGAATCGGTCACAAACACCTGGTTGCAAAATAATTGGATCTTATTCTTCTGAACCTCAATATGTTTCTTAACTTTCGGGAAATACAGGACACCCGTCAGGTTAAACGGATAATCTACATTCAGATGAATATGAAAGAGGGGATCTTCGAAGGTCATAGGGTAGAGTTCCCTGTAGAATTTCTTGTAGTCCTCGTCGGTCAGACCGGCAGGCTTTTGTTTCCATATCGGTGAGGTATTGTTGATGATACGGGGAACTTCGATCTCTTTACCCGGCTTTTTATCTTTTTTTTCTGCAGATTCCTCTGTTTCAACAACTTCCTCTTCCTCTTTTTCCCATTTCTTCTCCATTCCGAACTGGATGGGGACCGGCAGGAATTTGCAGTATTTTTTCAGCAGTTCCAGTACCCGGTATTCTTCGAGGAATTCCTTGGAATCGTCTGACAGGTGCAGAATGACATCCGTACCTCTTTCCTTTTTGTCGCATTCATCCAGTTCAAACTCGGGGCTGCCGTCGCATTCCCATCGGATGGCCTTGCTGCCGGGTCCTTTTTTGAATGATTTGGTGATGATCTCCACCTTGTCGTAAACCATAAAGGAGGAGTAGAAACCGAGGCCGAAATGCCCGATCAGGCTGCGTTGGTCTTCGGTAGTTTTTCCTTTGTATTTATTGATAAAATCCTCCGCGCTGGAAAAAGCGATCTGGTTGATGTACTTATCGATTTCCTCGGCGGTCATGCCAATGCCTTTATCCCTGACAGTCAGCGTCTTCTTCTTGGTATTGAGGATCACTTCAATAGTCAGGTCATCCAGTTCGCCCTTCATTTCACCCAGTGAAGACAGTGTCTTTAGTTTTTGAGTGGCATCTACGGCGTTGGAAATGAGCTCTCTGAGGAAGATCTCATGATCGGAATACAGAAATTTTTTGATGATTGGAAAGATGTTCTCCGTTTGAACGTTGATTTTACCTTTTTGCATAGTGGATTGGTTTTATAACAGACGTTGCGGCAGGTCAAAGCGTGTGCCATGGGAAGCGGATGTGACAAAATGACGGAAAAAGAGGGAACAGGGAACAGGGAACGGGGAACGGGGAAAAGAGAACGGGGAACGGGGATCAGGGAACGGGGAATAGGGAACGGGGAACAGGGCACAGGAAATGGCATCACGAACATCATGAATGTATAAGGAATCGTACCATCGGTCTGTTTTTGGATTGATGATCTACGATGATGAACCCGGCTTTTTCAAAAGATTTGTACAAGCCCACCCATGCGAAGGCATCGGGAAGCTTTTCCTGAGTGGGAATGGTAGGGTAGGCTTCCAGGATAGCGATACCGTTTTTTCGGGCATATTGGATAATGCCATGAAGGAAAAGTACTGATAATCCTTTCTTTCTGAAGTCTTTATGAATAAATGTACAAGGGATGGACCACACTTTTTTGTCGTCTATCTTTTTGTGGACTTTTGAGTTTTCCAGTTTGAGGAAATCTTCCCGGGGTGCCAGGGCAGCCCAGGCGATGGCTTTACCCTGGAAGATGGCAAGTATTCCGGCGGGTTTATTATCCCAAACCAATTGTTTCATCTGGTTTTTATTGCCGTCGTTTATCTTCCCTTCTTTGAAAGATTTGGGTGGAAGGCGGTAATACATGCACCAGCAGTTGCCGCAGGCGCCTTTCTGACCGAAAAGGGCTTCAAACAGAGGCCAGGTTTTTGGGGTCAGGGCTTCGAAAGACAGAGAGTCTGAAAATTCCGGATGGGTCGTTTGTGCTGTCATAACGTTGAATTTCTTCCCTAAAGGTAAGGTTCTTTATCATTTGAATTTTTGAATGAACTACTTTCGCTGAGTTAGCGCTTATGAAACACAATAGGCACAATAGGACACAATAGAAAAAAGTAGTCTATTGTGTTATGATGTGCCTGCTGTGGTGAAATTCAGATAGTTAATTCGGAATAATTCAATATCATTAAGTTATTATTATGAACATTGCAGGAAACACTATTCTTATTACCGGAGGAACATCAGGAATAGGACTCGGCTTTGCAAAAGAGTTTTTAAAGCTGGGAAACACAATAATTATTTGTGGGAGAAGGAAGGAAAGGCTTCAGAAAATAAGAGAAGAGTTTCCTGAAATCATTATAAAACAGTGCGATGTGGCTGATGATAAACAAAGAGCCGGGCTTTTTTTCTGGATAAAGGAAAACCATCCGCAACTGAACGTACTGATTAACAATGCCGGTGTTCAGCTTTATACTAAAATCGTTTCAGACACTGATATACAGCGCTTAAGAGCAGAAGTAGAAACCAACTTCACCGCTCCTGTTCATCTTAATTCCCTGTTTATTGATCTGCTGAAAACCAGAGAAGAACCGGTAATCATCAATATTTCCTCAGGGCTGGCCTTTGTTCCCCTGGCCTTCATTCCGATTTACTGTGCCACCAAGGCGGCACTTCATTCCTATATTCTTTCGTTAAGGTATCAGTTGAAAGGAACCCCTGTAAGAGTATTTGAGATCGCCCCTCCGGCAGTTGATACGGAGCTTGGAAACGAATGGCGGACATCTCCATCTCATGGAGGTATCAGCGTTTCTGAGTTTATCGCAGAAACAATGCCGACCCTGGAGGCGGATGTTTTTGAAGCCGCCATCGGACAGTCGAAAGGATTGTGGGCGAAAAGGGAGGAAGTGTTTGGATTGATGAATAGGTGAGAAGTGCTTGGGTATAGGGTGCTCGCGTGTTCAAATGTGCCAATGTTCAAATGTGCCAATTTTCAGTGTACCGGTGTACCAGTATACCGATGTACCGGTGTACCAGTGGACCAAAGTACCTGTATTGCTGTGTATTGTCTCATAGATGCAGTCGAAGAGGTCAGATTGTTTATCGAACAGGTCAGACTGGTCGTCGGAGAGGTAAGATCATCAGTCGAAGGGCTCAGACAATGAATCGGAGAGGTGAGATTATAAGTCGGACAGGTCAGTCATCAGGTTATCATGGTCACGCAACCTGTCGGAGAGAACAGACATCCGGTCGAAATGATTAGATGTCAGGTTTACTTCATTAGACAATCAGTGCAAAGACATCATTGGGTTGTTAATCTGGGTACGCGATAAACTTACTGGTATAGCAACATTATACATTGATTCTTCTGAAGAGTATTGGTCATAATGCGTTGAGGAATACATAACTCCAAAGTTTTTTATTAAATTTTCCGAACTGATATCTTTAACATACTGCATTAGTAGTTGAGAGATAATATACTCAGGCTTAAATTGGCTCTCGATAAATTTCACTTTTACGGAAGTTGCAAATATCAAAGGCCATTGTGATAAATACCTATAAATGCTGGCTGACCAGTTACTCTTTTTTTAATCAAAGTTTGATTTTTAACTCCTGGAAAAACTCCAGCAGGTTCAATGAATCAATCCCCAATTGCTTCGCGGTGGAATTCTGTTCGCTTTTGTTTTATGTTCCTGCGTTATAATGATTCCTTTTTCACATATTGCCATCGCAATAAGGTAGGGGTCGGCCCATGGCGCGGGCCGGTTCATATTGTTATTCCAATAACCTTGGTTAAACTTGCTCTTTATCTGCGAAAGTGTATCAATCTGGCAATCATCCATTCCGGAAAAGATATTCTTATTCCGGATACTCCAGAGTAAAAGTTTATCCTTTGGATTCATTGTATTCCGGATTTCTCTCAGCGCTTCTATATGAGAATGAAGCTGTTCGTTTTGAATGAGTGAAGTAATATGTTGCCATATAGTCGGGAAAAGACTTTTGGGATAGCGGTCATGAAGTTCCTTAAGAGAACTCATGTCTATGATATAAACATCATTAGTGAAAAGATTCCGCCTGATTGCCATTAAATGAGTTTTTGCAGATACTGGTCTTTGATTCCGGTAATCGTTGACAAAGAGGTGTATGTAATGTCTCCTTTTTTGTATGAATCAATTAATTGACTCAATACCAGACGGCTCGTTCGTTTTATATAGGTTTGCTCCCAGTTTCTTCTGCCAAAATTCTTTTTTTGAACTCCTTCACCCAAGGTCTTCATCTGAATGATTGTTACCAGTTTACTCACCCCAAATATTTTTGAAACTTCTGCCAGCTGTTTAAGTGTAGTAATTGGTAAATCTTTTGTCACATTTCTTAATAAGTTTTCAGGCATTAATAAAAAAGCAGCAAACTCATCACAATATTTTTCTTCGGGGCGGTTGTTGTTGTCTTTTTCCAAATCTGCAGTGCACATACCGTCTTGTTTTTTCAGTAAGTGGCAAAACTCATGGAACAGAGAAAACAATTTAACTTCATTGGGATCACTTTCATTTAATACCATTACACTAATATCTCCGAATACAGAAAAGGCACGTACACCGGAGGATTTTAACGGATGCTCTATAATCGGGATGAAAAACTTTTCTTCAATAACAGATTTGTAATAACCCAGGGCTGTATCTTCTTTCCGTTCAATGAGTTCTTTGATTAAATCAAAATCAATCTCCAGGACTGTTCTCATTTTATTCGCTAACTCAATCGCGGAGGAATTTATATTGACCATAGGCAGAACAGAATTTCTTCCTGAAACTGTTCTTAACTCTTCAGTAAGATACAGGGCTTTCCTTTTTGCCAGGAAAACTTCAGGTGAAATTTTTTTATCGCGGTTCAAACGATAATCATGCGGTAAATCTGTGGTTTGAGAAGTGTCCACCGAATAAAATGCAATCAGCGGTCTTTTATAAATGTCGGCCAGGTGTACCAAGTGATTCTGTGTAATCTTTTCATTCCCTTGCTCAATGCTAATGTATTTCGATGTGGGGAGCTTCAACTTCTTGGCAATATCCTCTTCGGTCATGCCAGCTGACTTCCGCATGAAAAGTAAAATTTCCGGTTTAATTTGATGTGTTGGCTGTTCTCTCATGCAAGGGTAATTGTATTTCTTTCAGTTTTATAAAAAAATCATTTGCGAAAACCGGTGTCAACTATACCAAATTTTAACTGTATACAAAAATAATCGGATTATTCGATTTTCAGGGATAGTAAGACAAATTGATACATGTACACATAACATGGTCACATGATCAAATGGCCACATGGCCTCATGGCTTTACTTCCTGATGGTGCCATACATTTTGTTCAACGCGGTCATTTTTAAGAAGTACTTCAGCCGCCGGGTGAATACTTCCGGGTGTTTACGGGCGGTGTCGATAAAGAAGGCCCTGATTTTCTTGTAGTTTTCGGGGAATTGCTGAAAATTGGTCCAAACCGCCGGATCAGCCTGAAGTTCCCTCAGGATGTCATCCGGGATGACATATTCCTTTAATTTATCGGTATTCGCGTCATCCGAGGCCTGCAGGTGATGTTTGATGCTTTCCAGTCCGGCTGGCGTCATTTTTCCTTCTTCAATCATTCGGTAAACCCTCACCTTATTGGTCTCTGAAAGAATGCTTTTCTTGCGGCGGGGTGTAAACCGCTGGTAATAATATACCTCATTTCCCGGTTTCAGGATGCTGTCGATCCAGCCATAACAAAGGGCTTCCTCTACTGCTTCATCGTAGGGAAGACGAGGTTTTCCGCTGTTTTTCTTGTAAAAAATCAGCCAGATGTCAGGTGCAGTTGAGTAGTTTTCCGACAGCCACTTTCGCCAATCTTCCCGCTTATGAACATAAAGGGTTTTTCCGACTTCCATGCTGCTTAACTTGATTTAGTAACTATTTACCCACAAATCTACACAAATCAATTGGCATATCGTCACAATGTCAAGTCGTCAAGTCGTCACATCTATTCAAAGGGGCTGGCAAAATGATCATCCTTTTTCTTATCATCATCCTTCTTTTCCCTGAACTGGGGATCATTGGGGACATCACCCGGTGCGTTACCACTCATCATGACCAGGGAAATTTGTTTGTCGATGTTGATCTCTTCAAAAACCGGCGGAATATATTGTTTTCTCATGATTGTTATTCTTTGCTGGATGCTGTTGTTGGTTTACCTTCAGTGTCTTTTCTTTGCGGGTTTTATCCTGATCAATATTAAGGATGATATGATTTATTGACGTCTCCTACATGCAACCCTCTGATCACTATATTTTGTGTAGAACCGGGAGCCGGAAAACCGACCTGTTTTTCTTCGAACACCCATTCACCGGCGCTAAAAGAATCAATTAAACCCACAAAGCGTTTTTCGACCAGCAGCGCGTCCACGGAATTCACGAAACCGCCGCCGTTTACATCTGCCGCGATCAGAGGGAGATTCTGAAGGGTGATCATACCGGTAAAGTGACGCATGATGTCGAGGGCATCCATCGCATTCCATCCGCCGCCGGGCAGACTGCTGCTGACGCGGATGCTGCTTCCTGAAGGGACGAAATCAAAGTTAAAATGACCGGTCGAATCAGTAGTTGTCACGGCAATCTCATCACCTGTGGCATTTAGAAGTTTAACAGTTGCTCCTGCAATAACGGAGGGATTCAGGGGATTGTCATACATTATCTGGCCCGCTATTTTTGAAGCATTGAAATGAAGAATAAAGCGGGTGGTCGTATTTACAGGGTTACTCGTAAATGTATATCCAGGGTTGGTACGTAACTCCTGGATGATGCCCTAGTAAAGCTGTACTGACCAGACACCAGGGCTTCAAATCCAAGTGGAATACTGCGATAACCATTCAGAGGACTTAACCCGTTGATTGCCAGCTTAACAGAGTCTGTTGAAAGGGTGTAAACCATAGCAAAGCTGGTGTCATTGATAAACATTTTTTCGGCATCATACTTTTCATGTGTATCCATTGCCTGGTCAAAGAAACCAAGGGTTGTTTCATCGCTATGGTTGTTATGGTAGGCAGTGAGGCGGAACAACTGATCATGACTGACCGATTTATAAATGGCTTGTGTATTATGTAAACGTGTGGAATTGGTTGATTGATAATCAATATTGGTAGCTGCTTCAAGGTTGATCCAGTATGCCTGGGCAGGAGGTATATACTGGGTTCCATCGTTATTTCCGGTTCCGGCACCGGCTTTGTTCCAATAAGCAACATTCCCGTCACTTTTCCGGTAAGATACAAATCCCTGGATGTTACTTCCTGTAGTCCAACCCGTTACGGGGTTGTTTTCGGAACCAACGTTGATGGCTGACGAATAGGGATTCCCGATCAGGTTCCAACCATAACCTCCATTGGCAAGAGTCACATGACTAGTAGTTCCTGATGCCTGAGTCCCGGTATTCATCTGGCCTGCGAAACTCAGGGTTTTATCCGCAGCGTATTTTACCACGTATCCTCTCATGATCTCGAGAGCAGTCCCATCAATTGTGATTAGTTCCCAGGATGCAGAGGAAGCATTGTACTGGTACAATTTATTGCCCACCGAGCCTGAAAATACATTTCGGGTGGCACCGCTTACGGGGGAAGAAACATAGGCAACCGTGTTTGCCGGAATAAAACGTTCAACAGTAACTGTCCCTGTAAAAGTTGAGGTTCCGTTTTCCACAAAAGAAGCATTACCGGCGGAAGTGGCTTGTAAGAGAGTAGTACCTGTTACACTCATGGTAGAGGCATTGGTAAGCCAGGCTTTGGGATTCAGGGTGAGATTTCCTCCGATATTGAGAACAGAGTTGGCCCTTACCTCTTTATGGTCGGTAGCAATGATCAGGTTGTAGAAGGTAGTAGAACTTGTTCCTGCAATATTTTGATTATCAATACCTTGAAATATAACTGTGCCCGTTCCTGCAGTGAAGGCTCCGTTGTTTGTCCAGTTACCGCTTACATTTAGGTTCAGGTTGTTGGCATGAAGCGTTCCTCCCGAAATGGTAACATCATTTTTAACGGTTAAGTTGTTGGTAACCAGTTGAGCTGTGGGTGAATGGTAGGCATTTACCACCAGGTTATAAATGGGAGGAGTGCTGTTTATACGGATGGTTTGACTTGTTCCCGTACTCCCGTTACCGATTTGAAGAGTGCCGCCGGTTACGTTATAGGTTGTTGCAAGGTTCCTATAATCTGATGAATTAGTAGAATACCTTTGAATGACAATTGTACCGCCGCTCATTGTGAATGAAGATCCACTGGTGAAATCAAACGGTATCGGAGATGCGTAGACAGTTGGAGTGGTTATTGTTCCACCTGATTGAATGAAAGTTGTGGTACTGCTACCTGCAGTAAAGGGAGAAATGCAATATGCAATATTTAAAGCGCCCCCTTCCATTGTGATCGTTGAACCAGTATAATAATCAAGGATATAGCCAACATTGGTCGTTCCGGCAGAATTTCTTAACAGGCCATAAACCACCAGGTATAAAGATCCCGTGTTAATAGTTCCACCGTTATTCCATAATCCGCCGTTTGTTAGAATATTAAACTGATTGGGAGTTATTGTAAGGGTTGATGCACTCGACAATTTAAATGTACCGCTACTTATTATTAATGGATTCGTTGTTGGAGAAGCCGGAAACGCGATAAGGGAAGTAGCCTCCAGTATCCTGCTTTGCGCTCCCTTTGAAACCTGGAGTATATAAAATGTAGTAGTAGAAGTACCGCTGATTGTCTGAAGATCATTTGTTCCATTGAAATTTAAAGTACCAGCACCTGCAGTAAATGTCCCGTTATTGGTCCAGTTACCGGAGACTGAAAGTGTGTAGCCGGTAACAGCACTCATAGAAAGAGTAGCGCTGTTATCGATGATTATATTCCGGCAAACAGCGCCACTGGCATTGATGGCAGGGCTGTAAGGAGTTCCCGACGGGATGACCACATCGGAAGTAGCAGTTGGAACAGACCCGCACCAGTTGTTGGAATTAAACCAATCACTGCTTACTGTGCCAAGCCAGTTTCCATAGGTACAATCTTCAGTCCGGATATAAATATCATCCACACACACCCCGGTACCGGCATTGACAGTAGCTTCTAAAGCAATATAATAGGTAGAGGAAGGGTTAGGAAGCGAGATGGATTCAAGGGTCCAGGTCGATATCTGAGAGGTGTAAATGGCTAGTTGTGTCCAGGCTCCCAGTGCAGAAGTACGGTAATACACCCGAAGAATATCCTGTCTTGGAAAACCCGAATAAGAATCCTGTGTATGCCAGAATTTCAGCACAGGACTTGTACTTCCTGAAAGATCAATTGGTTCACTAATCAGCTTTGTTATATACCCTGCATCAAGAGAAGTTGTCCGACACCTGACAAGATATGTTCCTGAGTGCGGACTTGCAGGGTAGCCGTTGGTACCAGCGGTTTTTATTTCCCAGGGAGCAGAGCCAACGATGCTTTCCTGGGTCCAGCAGCTGGGAATAACAGCACCTTCAAATCCTTCATTAACAGGAAGTGAGGTAACAGAGCTGCAAAGGGTAGTTGTATTACCAGTGTTTCCGGCAGAGTAGTTTGGGGTAGAGGTCAATGACCATGCTTTGTAGTAATACGGGGTTAATGGCGATAAACTTGTGTGGTTGAAGTCTGCTGCCGGGCCTTTGTAAATAATAGTACCACCACCGGAGAGAACATCAGTTACATTGTATGTAGTCCCGTTCAGAGGATCTCCGAAAGTATTGCTCGAATTCCATGCCACTATAACATCATCATTGGCAGCGTTTTTTATCCAGGAAAGGTTCACCTGGGAAGAGCTTGCAGGGGTGGCAGTAAAATTAAATACCGGGTTTATTGCCGGACAACTGATGAAACACAGGGAAATCACACCGGAGTTTTCAGTAATTGATGTCAGGGCCGCATTTGTATTGGCCGGTGCCCAGGATTTTGAATTGGGTGTGGTGGCGTCATCAAAAGTGGTTTTGCCGGATGTCCCGGGCCAGGGGCAACCGGTAGTGTTGATGGTGGAGACAGAACTGAGCATAACTCCATTGGCTGTGCTGGCGTTGGCAGCCATCGGAAACATTCCCTGGTGAGACCCTGTTTCAATTGAATTCCCTGCCGTGGCAATAAAATTTTCATCTACATGAAAGATCATCATTCCATGACCGGGAACTGACGTGTTGAATCCTGTTTTTTGCCTGTTTTCCAGTAAAAAATATTCGTTTGCTGTAGTGGTATTATACTTATAAATGACCTTATTTGTCGTAATATCATTCAGTTGCAGCGATGCATCAGTTGTTACAACAATGGGTGTTACCCAGTTAAACTTGATTTTTTGATAGGGATTAAAGTGAGCCGGTCTGCTCCCACTGGGACTACCGTCATACACGCCGTTTGCCATCACATCCCACAAACCTGTACCATCATATTGGCCGTTAGTGGCATAATCCGTATCATAATAATCCGGTGCTCCGCATACATGACCGAATTCATGGCAGATGACCCCGATAGTGGTTATATTGCCTCCGCTGGTTCCCAGCAACTCATTGGAGCAGGAGTATCTGGTTATTGTCTTCCCATCAAGCGTTTGAGTGGGAATAGAACCGGCATGGGGCCAGATCGTATAGGAAGGCGCTCCCATAGCCTGACCGTAACCCGCATAAACCACATATACTCCGTCAACACTTCCATCCCCGTCATTATCAAAATCGGCGTAATTCACATCGGGATCGGCAAGAGTTACCGCTTCCGTGATGAGTTCAACGCAGTTTGTGTCTTTTTCGGAACCATTGTCGGCTCCGTAATAAGACATGTTATGTGCAGCGGTATAGGGACCGGCAACGGTTGTTGTTAAATTGAACTGATTGTATGAGGTTTCCGTGAAGAAATCTTTAACACTTCCTACGGCACCGTTCAGATTGTACCCAACCTGGTTCATCAGATTGTTAAAATCGGTATGGGTATATGTAAAAGCCAGGTCGGTGAAACCTATCAGGATCAGGACGAGGTGTTTGGTGCCCGAGGGTTCAAATCTTTCTCCGACATTCTGATCATGTTGTGCTTCCCACAAGGATATCAGCAGACTTACCTGGTCGTTACTAAAAGAAAGCTTTTTGGGAGTTTTCAGAAGGAATTCGATATCCTTTCCTGCCCTGTCCTGAGGCTCTCTGGCAAGAATACCCGAACAAACCAGATTTCCTTTTTGATCGAGCTTGCCATATTCCCACCCATCTTTACCATTACTTAACAGAGTATACCCATCCATGGTTTCTGCCCAGTGCACCTTTTCATCTCCCTTTAGCTTTATAACCACTTGTTTTCCATTGGGTTGGGTGTACGTAAACGGATATGGATAGGCAGGTACCGCAAAAACTTGCACACTGGAACATAGAAATAATAAAATGAGTGTGACAAATAGTAGAAAAGGTGGCTTCATAAGAAGAAAAGTTTATTTATAATATCAATGATGAAGGCGCTTGTGATTAAGCTACAACGTTTAAAATGGAAGGTTTAACAGATTAATCCGGGTACATTCATAACCCGCAACAGCGATTGGTAAGAATCGCAAAGTTAAGGTTGTGTGCGGGATTCCTTTCTATCGGGGAGGTGGACAAAAGGTGGACAGATAAGAATGATACTAACAGTGGGATTGTTACTTAAAACCTTGAAATATAGTCTTCTAAGGAGGATTCCTGTGGAAGATTCAAGTTTTTTCGGATACGGTGACGGTTTTTTTTGATTCCTTCCGGGCTGATATTGAGGATGGCTGAAATCTGGGCTGAGGACAAATTAAGCCGAAGATAGGCACAGAATTTCACTTCTGTTCTGGTGAGTTCAGGATGGGTTGTTCTTAGGATGCCGAAAAAATCATGAGAAAGGGCAGAAAAGCGTTCATTAAAAAGACCAATGTCTTTGGATTCTTTGATCTTATGTTGAATAGACGTTTCAAGGTCCTGAATAACCGTTGATGCTTCGGTTGTTTCCTGAGGTAAATCCTTGATTTTCTTATGGATAAATTGCAATAACTCATTTTTCTGATCTATCCTAAGGGCGATGCTAAGTAATTCTTTTTCCTTTTCCTGAACCGATTGATTGATTTTTTCCAGTTGAAGACTGTTTACTTCTTCAGTCTTTTGAAGCCGCTCAAGTTCTATCTGCTGGATCAGTTTCTCCTGTTCCCGGATCTGATTTATTCTTAGAAAATCATGCTTTCTTTTAATCAATAAATACGATAAGAAAATGATCAGGGTCGTTACAATTACCAGCAATAATATGTAAGTCCAGCGTTCCCGCTTTTGTAACATCAATGTAAGTCCCTGAATTTCAATAAGATTTTGTTTTTTCTGATTCTCATATCTGAGTATGATCGTCTGTTGATTATTTTTTAATTCTTTTGATAAAACGCTGTCTTTTAAGGCATTGATGATTTGAAGCTTTGTAATAACATCCAGATATTTCCTATTCAGCGAATCAATATTAATGAGGAGGGTCATCGCCTGTATCTCTGTTTCTTTTTCTCCTGTCTTTCGGCTGTAATCCACCGATTTTTGAAGATAATTACTTGCTGAGTCCTTCTTCCCAAGTTCCAGGAATATTTCACCTGTGTTGCCATAGATAGTTGGCAGAAGAGAAATGTCATGGTTTTCTTCTGCTGTCAGAATGGCCTTCCTCATGTATTCCAGAGCCTTTGGCGGTCTGTTCATTTTTTGATACAGGGTTCCAAGGTTGTAATAAGTTACAGGCAGGTTTACTTTATCCTTCATTTTCAGGATTGCAGCCGCCACTGAAAGAAATATTTTCTCAGCTTTTTCAAACTCGCCTGTTTGTACATATAAATGTCCGAGATTGCCTTGGTTTTCAATCATATTGAAAGTGTCTCCAATTTTCATATTCATTTCGAGCGCCCTGTTTAAGTATGATCGGGCCGTATCGAAATTGTCCTGCGCAGTATAATATGAACCAATTATGTTGTTGACCTTGGCAATGCCTCTCGTGTTATTTATTCTCTCAAAAAGTAACAGACTTTCAAAGTATAGCTTTAAGGCAAGATCGATGTCATTGTTGGCAAGATGAACTGAAGCCATCCGTTCCAGACAATTGGCTTTCAGAAGGATAAAATTTTGCCGGGTCGAAATATCCAGCGCTTTGGAATAGTATTCCAGTGCTTCATTATACTTGTTTTCCCTGTGGAGGAGATTTCCCTCCCAAAATAGTGATTTTGCAAGACCCTGCCCGTATCCGTTCTTTACAGACCATTCCTCAACATTCTTCAATATTTTTCTGGCACTATCGGTATTCGGATATTCTTTTCTTTCAACGCGCTGAATAAGTTTACTGATATCTGAAGTGTCCGTTATAACTGACCCGGACCTGGTTATATCTGCGTTCCCCGAATCGTTATTATGTATACAGGAAAATATTAAAACGCTGATAATGAATAAGTAAGAAAATAATTGTTTCGGATAATACATATAATTCAACCCTGGTTTGAAATAAACAAATGCAAGGAGTTGGAGTAAAATGACAAATGTAAGAAAGTAGAGATTATTGTTGAAGGCAATATTTTCAGGAGCTGATCACCGCAATATTGATGACGGTTAAAATTCTATTTTGATATTTCCGAATAATTCTTTGCCAGGACCGGGTTGATATGAATTACCATCCGGGTCAGGTTCAGTAAATGCCATATATTTTTTATCTGTGAAGTTACGGGCGTAAAGGCTGCATTCTCCTTTAAGTTTCCACAAATTCCACTGGTAAGAGATCCGGGCATGGTACAGGTTGAACCCATCCTGCCAATTCTGGTAAATAGCCGGGTCACCTTCACCGCGGTATGCACTGGCATCGGTATAAACAGCCCATTTCGACTGGAATTCGGTTCCTAAACTAACTTTCAGGCGGTTATTAACCGAATAAACGATTTCTGCATACAGTTGATGCCGGGGTGAGTTGGGCAGCCACTGACCGGAGGCGGGAGGAGTGGTTAATACATATGCGGTATCGGTGTATACAGGGTCGATCGTAGCCGATGTGTATTTATAATCGGCAAAAGTATAAGATGCTTCAAGACTCAACTTTTTAAATAGCTTTAACGATATAAAGGCCTCAAAACCATTACGTTTGCTGTTTCCTGC
>JAPLDE010000034.1:23710-36801 GCA_026391855.1 Bacteroidota bacterium
CCATAGAATACTTCCTGATTTCCCCTGCCGGTCTGCTTGAAACGAAAAAAATCATTTTTTGTATTCATGGTAAACGCTGTAAGGTCATAAAAAAGAATGTCTTTATAAGAACCGCGTAACCCAAGCTCAAAACTACCGGAAGTAGCAGGCACTAAATGAGTATTAAAACCTGAATATCCCACAGGATTACTGGCTAATTCTTCAGTAGAAGGAGGCATCACTCCCTGGCTCCAGTTTGCAAACAAAGTAAGAAAATTGTTTACAGAATAACTTGCACCTATACGGGCTGAGGTTTTGGGGTAGTTTTTTGAAGCTTCAGCCGTATCGGCACTTACCATTTTGTTAATCAGTTTGTTATCCATTTCGTCATATCTGAGGCTTCCTAACAGGGTAAACTTTCCGTACTCCAGTTTGTACAGCCCGTAGAAGGCAAGGTTCTGTTGGGAAATGATCTGGTTGGCCAGTAAGGAGTCTGTTTCAATATTGGTTTCGTCAATACTCTCTGCGCGGTTTGGATTGCCGGCACTTTGAAGTTTATACATATTTATTTTCTGCCCCTTGAATTCCAGGCCGGCGCTCAGGTGATTCTTAACTGACCCTTTCCCCAGGTGAAGGTTGTACTGGGCACTTGCTCCGGGAACAGTATATGTCCGGTATTCAGCGCATTTGTTGCTCGTCTCCTTATAGTTCCAGCTCCTGTAAAAGGAACTCACCTGCACATCCTGGTTTTGCGCGATTTGGTATGTTCCTGCCAATCCAAAGGTCGATCTGTTGGTTTTTTGATATTCATTAAAGGGACGGGCATCGGGATTTGCCTGTAACAGGTTGTCGAATTGCTGGAGGTTCAACCCCTCAGGATTTTGCTGAAAATAGTCGGTATGTGTAAAGATCTGGGTGATCTTCAGATTCTTAACGGGATAGAAATTGATCTTTTCATTGAATTTGTTTCCCCAAAAAGCCTGATGATCGCGGTAACCGTCACCTTTGGTCCGGGAATAGCTCACCTGATAGTCGGAGGTTCCATTTGACCCTCCAAACCGGATGGATGATTTCAGAAATCCGTTTGACCCAACAGACTGGCTGAATTCTCCTTCAAGTGGTACGGGTCCGCCGTTGCGGGTAATAATGTTTACTATTCCGGCGGCGCCCCCACCACCATAAAGACTTGCAGCCGGTCCCCGTAAAACCTCAATTTTTTTAACGATACCCCAATCCACATCATACAGATCAGGAGCGAAACCGGATGGATCATTCACCGGAATTCCGTCAATGATTACACCGATCCCCCTGAGACCACGCTCGGTTAAAATGCCCTGTCCCCTGATGGAAACATGCACACGCTCTCCATCATGCTGATTATCAATACGAACACCCGGAACCAACCGTAAAGCCTCCTCTGCTGCGGTTCCTTTTGGCATAAGTGCCAGTAAATCAGGTGTTACCAATGTTATCGAACCCGGATTGTTTCTGAAAATAACCGGCATCCGGTTTGCAGTGATTACCACTTCGTCAAGTTTTACCGTTTTAACAGAGTCATTGACAAGCTTTTGGCCTTTTAAAGTGAAACTGAAAGCAGCCAGTATTAATATAAAGTATATTCTTCTATTCATTTTTATTTATTATTATTAAGAAGTTAATGCATGTTCAGAATTTCAGATGCACAGATAACCATATCAGGGATCCAACCTGGAGGGTCCTGAATGGCTATTTGCTCAGATAAAATAAACCGGAAACGCTAAACTGGTTTTGGCGGGGGGTAAGGAACCTCCTGAAAACGAATTATCATGAAATCGTTAAGTGCAGGAAATGAGAATGTTGTAAAAGATATTCTCTCTGTGTGTTGGATCTGACGAGGCAAATACAGCATGCTGAATATCCTTTTAAGCCTTTCTTTACCTTCATGGGTTGATCGCTGGGTTTTCAGGTAATTGACGATCAGCTGTCTTTCACAGATGTCTTTAAAACAATAATAGAGTTTCTTTTGATATTGATATTTTATTTTTACAACATCATACATTTCTCCTTTGTATTGCAATTCTTTTTCCGGTTCAACCCACTTAATATCAGGCTTTTCATTAAATTTCACCACGATGAGAGTGAGATCTTTTTCATCTATACCATTAGAGATCCGCTGGTTTGTTTCATTATGAATAATGGTTTGCAAGAGTTTAAACCACAAATGGAATCCAGCGATGTTGAAGAGAAAAAAAAAGGTAAGTACGAATGAGAGGTATTTTCTCATAGCCAGGATGATCTTTTTCTGTTACAAATTTCCTGTCAGTTTTTCATGGTCACATGGTCACATGGTCACATGGTCATTCCGTCTTTTTCTCTGTTTTCACCTCGCTTTTTCCGGCTATCAGTTTCATCAGGTAACCTGACAGGAGGTTCCCGGCGTTTTCGTCGCCCTGGACAAGAAAGTCGGGTGTTACCTTGATCTGTCCGCTGGCGATCTGTTTGGCGATTTCGATGGCGGTAACTCCCTGTTGACCGATGGATTTGTTCGGCAGTTCATATGCTTTGGCTGTAGCTTCACCTATGGCAAGGATCTTGGACCCTTCGGCATTTCCTTTGGCGATGATCCCTTTGGCTTCTCCTTCCGCCCTGATCCGGGTGCTTTCGGCTTCTCCTTCTGCAAATCGGATGGTCTTGGCTTTGGTTTGTTCGGCTATCTTCACCCCGATTTCGGCCTCTACCAGTTGTTTCTGCAATTCTGCCTCTGAACGGGTCTTTTCTGTGGCGATACGGGTTTGTTCAGCCTTTTGTTGTTCCTGGTACATGGCCATCTGCTGCTGGGCGATGATCTTTTTGGTCTGGGTGTCCATCAGTTCCTGCGGCAGTTTTATCTGGCAGATCAGTACGGAGACACATTCCACATGGTATTTCTCCAGTTCCAGGCGTGTTCTTTCCTCTGCTTTATGCTGTTCTTCCTGTCTGTCCTGGAGGAAATTCATGGCGGAAGTGGAAGAGGCCTGGTTACGGAAGCTGGAATCGATCATGGGGTGGATGACATGGTTGATGAGGTTATCGATGGAGCCGATCTTTGCCACCATATAGGGTGCCTGGTCGGGTCTGACACGGATGATGACCTTTACGGAGACGCTGATCTCGAAACCATCCCTGGAAACCACTTTCAGGGGGTCGAATTTGGTATCCTGGGCATCGTCCCAATCAATGGTAATATTCGTTGTATCAACTATATATACAATAAATGCCCGGCGGTTAAGGTAGTAGATACCCGGGCCTGCCACCTCTTTCTGAATACCCCGGTACCCTTTTGGAACTACATACCTTTCAATTCCGTATTTCAGCCTTTGTTCGGCTTCGGTCATAAACGTGCTGTCGGAAGGCTTGTCTTTTGCTTCCTCTTTCTCCCGTTCTCTCTCACTTTCAGCAATGGTCTGTAGATGGCTGGGTTCTTCCCCTACATTGGAGATGACAACGGCAACCTGGCCGCGTTCAACTATTGCCACATCATCCAGCTCGGCCTTGAACATCAGGGGGTTGATGTAATAAGTACCTGGTTTCAGCACATCGAACTGAGGACCGCGCTGGCCTCCGTTTGAGAGAAATTTGGAAACATTCTGGAAATCTTCGTGGTTTGGCACCGACTTGGCGACATATTCGGTTTCCGGCAGGGGATCCCCGTCGAGGGCGGTGATCAGCCCGATTTTCTGGGATGGAATAATGGTGGCTTCTTTGAGTTCCACCCTGAACAGGTCGAGGTTAATACGATAAGTACCCGGCAGGAGGATCTGCGACTGAGGTCCTTTCTGGCCTCCGTTTTTCAGGAAAAGTTCCCCGCTTTCAAAGTTGCTGTGTCCTTCCACATACTTGGACAGCAGCCGTCCCGGTATGATAGGATCACCGTCCATGGCGGTAACCAGGCCGATCTGTCCTTTGTCGATGACTACTACCGGCACTTTCTTAACATGGAACAGCACGGGGTTGATCCTGTAAAATCCGGGAGGAAGAATTTCGATTTGCGGACCTTTTTCACCTCCTTCGCTCAAAAACAGCTCCCCGTTCTGGAAAGAGTTATGGTTGGGAACCACCTTGGCGAAAATCTTACCCGGGGGGACAGGGGTGCCGTCGATTGACTCTAAAATGCCAACTTCATTTTCCAGGATTACAGTGAAATCAAGTTTCCTGGCGCGGTAAATAAAGGGGATCAGCAGGTGCAAACCTGGCCCCAGTGTCCGGGCCTGTATGCCGATTTCGTTCTTCATGGCGATGACCCGTCCCTGGGGCATATTCCGGCCAAACCAGCGACGCTCGATGACGGCTAGGCTTTTTCCACCAACAACAACAAAGGTGTTGAGCAACAGAATGAGCACCAGAAAGGCGATCACTCCGATCAAGATTAAATTCGTGGGTTCCATACTTTTAGTTTATTTGGAGTTATTCCTGAATGATAAATTTCAATATACTGACATTTGAGTTATTCGTTATCCTGAGAAAGTACAGGCCCGGACCGGCATCGATACTGACCTGTTCCCGGCTGTCCGTAATCATCCCGATATAAATAGTTTTACCCATTACATCCAAAATTTCCACCTTTCCTTCCGGATTTAGCCCTGTATTCACCAGCTGGAAGCTACCCCTGTTGGGGTTTGGGTAAATAAAGGTCTGTCCGTCAGGCAGTTTTGGCTGATGTTCGAAACCCGTCACCCTGCAGGTCCCTGTCCAGTGGTTATCCAGCCAGTTGATTCTCAGATCGACCCAGTCTTTCATTTTATCGATCTCGCCTGCATACGTAGTTGGGATAGGAGCCGGGTTAGGCCATACATATTGACCCAGGATAGGCCATTTGGTGAAGTTAAGGTCGGTGGATACACTGAGTACGCCGACCAGGGAGTCGAGTTCAGCCTTGATATGGGAAGGATCAAAAACATCCTGTCTTAATTCCTCCCAGCGGCATCTCAATTTATTCATAAACAGGCTATCCTGGAAAAATTTCTGCCACCAGAAAGGGCATTGGTTGGTATAGTTCACCTGAACAGGGTAGTTCCATCCGGTAACCAGGTAAGCTTCCATAAAATCGCCATTTCCCCATGCCAGGTCATAATCCCAGGGTGGGCCGGCATTGATCTTACCGCTTCTGTCCTTGTGGAAAAAAGTACTTAAACGGTAAGCGTCAAGGTTCTTTGTGAATTCGTTCAGAATGATCATATCAATAAAACTCGGTTCGCTGATGAACTGTCTGTATCCCAGTAAGGTATCGGCCCAGGAGGGACTGTTCATGGCAAATTCAAAGCTGTCGGCATAAGCCTTAAGGTAGGCAATCTGCGCCGGTTGTACCTTCTCCGCTTTTGGATACACAAACAGGTATTTCAGGTTACTGGTATTACCCACGGCCGGAAATTCGGAAAGCCAGCCTACATCGCCCACATCTTCCCAATCCAGTTTGAAAATATATCCGCCTGTAACAGCCTGGCCTGTAGTATCATTGGTTGTCATATTATGAATATTGACCCGGTCGACCCCTTTTTTAATTTTCTCTCCCAGCAGGTAAATACCCTGATATTCTCCGTCGAGCATCACTTCGCAGAATTTCCAGTGTGAAGCCCAATGTCCCATTTTGTTGAAAAGCCGGAAAGTATAAAAGTTCCTTAGCAAAGTTTTATCTGAGAAACTGGCATACAGGATCCAGTCATTATCAACGGGTAATCCTAACAATGAGACATCGTTATTGCTGCTATCGGCCAGACGGGTCTCCATCGAATAGCTTTTTTTCGGGTAGGAAGTTGAACTTTCTCCCCTTATTTCTATTCCTATCTCTCCAAAGTAATCGGTAGCAGGATCATTAACGTGGTTTGGGATTCCGGGACCATTATCGATGAGCTTCATGCTTGCCTCTATCTTGTAGGCATCAGGGATTATTTTTCCTCCTGTATTAATTACCATCAGGGGAAGATTAGCAGCACTGAAAGGAAAAGGAACAGCCGGGTTATCGCCGAATGTTACCGACCAATCGAGCAGGGTGCCGACATCGGCCCAGGCCCAGGTGTCAAGAATATGTAAGGTCCATAACCCGTTGGGATCCTGGCCGTTGTTCAGTAACGACATGATGCCTTTAGGCAGAAAAGTACCCGTAAAAGGAGCCGATCCCTGGTAGATAGGCGTCGTGGCATCATAATTAAAACAGGTATTGGTATAATTGTCGCCGTCTCCGCCGCAATGTGAGGTGAGTTCAAACTCTGTACCATCAGGGGCGATCAGTGATATGGTCAGGTCATCGTCCCAGGTATGGGTCAGGTTGATACAAACGGTTTCCAGTCCGAAGGCTGTATCCATTACCGCCGGTGTGACACCAGAAACTGTCAGATAATAATAATTGTCAAGTCCGTCGTCTGTAATTGGGCCGCCGGGACCCGTAAAGGTCTGGGAAAATGCATGCATGCTTAGAAGAGTAAGCAGGAGGAGTAAGGTTTGCTTCATGGATAAAGGGTTTGGATTTGTTTTTCTGTTGGGCCACGATATATCGTGGCCTTTTTTCATTGGGATATGATTGGGCCACGATATATCGTGGCCCTACTCAGGGCCAAAGATGAGGAAAATTTTAATTCATTGTTTCAATAAAAACGGGGTTAAAACTCTTTCCCAAACGGCATAACCTTTTTCGTTCAGGTGAACCCCGTCAGTGGTGAGATCAGGATTTAGTTCATGGGTGTCCGTAATGAAATGACTGAAAAGGTCTATATAAGTAAGGTGGTCTTTCAGACAAAGTTGTTTGAGAAAGTCATTGGTCTCACGGATCAGGTTAACATTATCACGATTACTGGTAAATGGACTTTCCAGCCCGATTGTTGGAAGAATACTTTGTATAAAAATCTGTGTATCAGGGCATTCATGACTAAAGTTATGGAACATATGCCGGTAGTTGTTCCGCATATGAAAGGGAGGAACTTTTTCAATAATATCGTTTATCCCTATCATAATGAATAGTTTACGGGGTTTCAACCGGGTAACCTGGTCCATTCTTTTCAGTATTCCTTCGGTAAAATCACCGCTGATGCCTAAATTGATCACATGATCTTTGAACATCATGTGTTCGTTGAAATGCTCGGTGAGGCTGTTCCCCAGAAAAACAACAAGACTGTCTTCAGCGGGGAGATGGGAGAATTCTTCCACCTTGCTTTTCCAATAAGGAAATTCATAATAATCTTCCATAACCTGCCTGGTTTTAATGATACGGTGGACCCTGAAACCGGCATAAGGAATGAACAGCAACAGGAAAGCGGCCAGAAAGAGGATCGCTATTTTCTTCAATTATTTTCTATCTTATTGAATATAAATGAGTTGTTACAATAATAGCTGAAAAGGGGAATGCTAAACATTATTTTCTAAATATAGTTAAAAGTCAGGAAGACAAAACATATTGATGTGGTGAACTTCCCTTTTAACAATTTGTTAATAATGTTCAGGAATCGTCGATATTTTTTTTCTTCCACCCTGTTATACATGTAGATAAATGAATATTTTTGCGAATCACTAAACGGACTTATGAAACCAACAAAAATCAACGTAGAAAATGGAGTTTTAACCGTGCCTGATTTCCCGGTTATCCCCTTTATAGAGGGAGACGGGACAGGACCGGATATTTGGGCTGCGTCAGTCATCGTATTTGATGCAGCAGTAAAGAGGGCCTACCAGGGCAGAAGAAAGATACAATGGAAGGAGGTCCTGGCCGGTGAGAAGGCATTCAAGGAAACCGGGAACTGGCTGCCGGCAGAAACCCTTCAGGCTTTCCGCGATTATGTGGTCGGGATCAAGGGTCCGTTAACTACTCCCATAGGCGGAGGAATACGGTCGTTGAATGTGGCCCTGAGGCAGGAGCTGGACCTTTACGTTTGTTTACGACCGGTGATGTATTTCCCGGGAGTGCCTTCTCCGGTAAAGCATCCTGAATGGGTTGACATGCATATTTTCAGGGAGAATACGGAAGATATTTATGCCGGGATAGAGTTTATGCATGGGGATCCCCAGTGCGAACTGCTGAAGGATTTTCTGATCAACGAGCTGGGTGTTACGAAGATACGTTTTCCGAAGACGACTTCTCTGGGTATCAAACCCGTATCGCTGGAAGGGACCGAACGGCTTGTCCGTGCGGCCATTATCTATGCCCTGAGGAAAAAACTTCCTTCTGTCACCCTTGTTCATAAAGGGAACATCATGAAGTTTACCGAGGGCGCTTTCAAGAAATGGGGCTATGAACTGGCTGAAAGAGAATTTGGCGCTCAATGTTTTACCTGGGATCAATACGACCGCATGGCCGCAGAAAAAGGGAAAGAAGCTGCTGATGCCGCACAGGATGCTGCTATTGCTGCAGGCAAACTGATCATCAAGGATGTGATCGCCGATGCCTTTCTTCAGCAGATATTGACCCGACCCAAAGAATATTCAGTTATCGCTACCCTGAATCTGAACGGTGATTATATTTCCGATGCCCTGGCAGCAATGGTGGGAGGAATAGGGATCGCTCCGGGTGCCAATATCAACTACCAGAACGGGTATGCCATTTTTGAGGCCACCCATGGTACGGCGCCTAAATATGCAGGATTAGACATGGTAAACCCCGGTTCTGTGATCCTTTCCGGTGCCCTCATGTTTGAATATATGGGATGGCAGGAGGCAGCAGACCTGATATATAAAAGTGTGGAACTGACTATTCAGTCGAAAATGGTGACCTATGATTTCCACCGGTTGATGGAAGGGGCTCAAAAGCTGAAATGCTCGGAATTCGGAGCAGAGATCGTAAAAACCATAGGATCGCTGGAATTTTAATAAGTAAATAATTATTCATATTTAACACCTTAAAAGATGTCCAGGTTAAAAGACAAACTCTATGATAAAATAGAGCAGCAAAGGCCAAGGATCAATAAATTAAACAAAGAGTTTGGAGATGTAATTGTGGATGAAGTAACTGTAGGACAGCTACTTGGCGGCGTTCGCGGAGTGAAATGTCTCATTACCGATATCTCCTATCTTGACCCGTTTGAAGGTATCCGTTACCGGGGATACACCCTGCCTGAAGTCATTGAACAGCTTCCCAAACCAAAAGGCGGTGAAATGCCTTATGTTGAGGGTCTTGTTCATTTGCTGCTGACCGGAGAAATGCCTGGAGACAAGGAGGTTGAGGAGGTTCTGGATGAGTTCCAGAAAAGAAGGATATTACCCAGGTATGTATATGAGGTGATTGACTCCATGCCTTGCTGCAGCCATCCAATGACTGTGTTTGCCACGGCAGTGATGACCCTTCAGCGCGAATCTTTCTTTGCCAAGAAATACAAAGGGGGTATCAGCAAGTGGGAGTATTGGGATGCCACTTATGAGGACGCCATGAACCTGATGGCCAAGCTGCCTGAGATCGGGACATACATCTATGCCAAGTTATACCGCGACGGTAAGCGCATCCAGCAGAATCCTGCCCTTGATTTCGGCGGCAATTTTGCCCATATGATGGGAATTGCCAAACCTTACGATGATGTTTCCAGGCTGTATTTTATTCTTCATGCCGATCATGAAAGCGGTAATGTGAGCGCTCATACCGGGCACCTTGTATCCAGCTCATTATCAGATCTTTATCTGAGCATTGCCTCGATGATCAATGGCTTGGCCGGCCCCTTGCACGGGTTAGCCAACCAGGAAGTATTGCGGTGGTTACTGGAGTTATATGATAAAATGGAAGGAAAAATCCCCACAGATGATGAAATGAGCCAATATGTATGGGATACACTCAACAGTGGTCAGGTGATACCGGGATACGGACATGCCGTATTGAGGAAGACCGACCCAAGGTATTCATTACAGCGTGAATTTGCGCTGAAACATATGCCGGATGATCCGTTGTTCCAGTATGTTGACAAGCTTTACAAGGTGGTTCCCCCCATTCTGGTGGAACAGGGCAAGGCAAAGAATCCCTGGCCCAATGTTGATGCCCAGTCGGGGGTTATTCAATGGCATTACGGGCTGAGGGAGTATGATTTCTATACGGTGTTGTTCGGCATCGGGCGGGCTATCGGAATCTGTGCCAACCTGATCTGGGACCGCGCCTTGCTGTACCCGTTGGAAAGGCCAAAGTCCATCACCACCGAGATGCTGGAAAAGATCGCCTTTGATCCGAAGGCAAAGAGAAGCAAGAAAAAAGATTCAGGCGAGTAAGATCACCATTTTTCGGGATGCACCCGGTCGGCATCATACCGGTCGGGTGTTTCTTTTTGTTCGGCCGGGTACCCGATTGGGATGATGCATAAGGGGATAATGTGGGCAGGTAGCCCAAGCGCCTTAATTACATAGTTCATTCTTTCTTCCCTGGGATAAACACCCACCCAAACACTTCCCAAACCCAGTTCAACACAGTGTAACAGAATGTTTTGCGCAGCCGCAGAGCAATCCTGAACCCACATTCCTTTGCGGGTTTCCAGGGTAAGATCTCCACAAACAACGATTGCAGCCATGGCCTCTTTCAGCATGCCGGAATACGGCCCGGCATAAGATAATTCATCCAGATTGTTTCTGTCTTTCATTAAGATAAACTGCCAGGGTCTTTGATTGGCCGCAGAAGGAGCCGACATGCCGGCGGATAATAAGGAATGAAGTTTTTCCTCTTCAACAGTCTGGTTGGTATATTTGCGGATGCTCCGGCGTTGGAAGATGATGCTCATTTTTTTTAGTGTTCGGGTGTTAAGGAATTTGAAGCAAAAATAGAACTTTAAAATTATGTCGTCAATTTCTCCAAAGACTAAGTGACTGTTTGGTAACGTGAACATCAGGACGCACTGCCGTACATCCCAGCGAATCCTGCTGGCAACCGGTAGCTGCTAGTTAGAAACAATCTAAATTTAGGCGGACTTTTGCCTATCTCCTAAAAAAACTGTAGGTTTGTTAACGTTCTAATTTACTGAAAATTTACTGATTATGCAGAAGCAGTTGCTATTAGGTGATGAAGCCATAGCCCAGGCTGCCATTGATGCCGGGTTATCTGCCATTTATGCTTATCCGGGGACTCCCTCTACGGAGATAAACGAATTTATTCTGGCTTCGAAAGAGGCCAGGGAGAAGGGGATTGTCTCTTCCTGGACAGCTAATGAGAAGACGGCCATGGAGGCTGCACTGGGAGTGTCGTATGCCGGGAAAAGGGCTATGACGGCCATGAAACATGTGGGACTGAATGTGGCGGCCGATCCGTTCATGAATTCGGCCATTACAGGAGCTAATGGAGGACTGATCGTGGTCGCCTGCGATGACCCTTCGATGCATTCCTCTCAGAATGAACAGGATTCACGCTTTTACGGGAAGTTTGCCCTGATCCCTATCCTGGAACCGTCCAATCAGCAGGAAGCTTACGATATGGTCCATTTCGGATATGATTATTCGGAGAGATATGGTGTCCCTGTCATGCTGAGAATTGCTACCCGTCTGGCCCATTCCCGTGCCGGTGTTCTTCGCCTGACCGGTAAAGAACAAAATGCGCTCAAGATGCCGGGAAACCCCAGGCAATTTATCCTTCTTCCTGCCATGGCGAGAAAACAGTACAAGAAATTGCTGGCCAATTTCCCTCATTTTGAGGAAGATGCTGAGAATTCTCCTTTTAACGGGTATTTCGACGGTCCGGATAAAAAACTGGGGATCATTGCGTGTGGAATCGCCATTAATTACCTGCGGGAGAATTATCCGGAGGGTAAAGTTCCTCATCCCGTCATCAAAATCGGGCAGTATCCCAGTCCGAAAAAGATGATGAACCGCCTGTACAATGAGTGTGATGAGATCCTTGTGCTGGAAGACGGAGCTCCCTTAATTGAAGAACTGATCAAAGGAGTTCTTAACACGGGAAAGAAAATCCATGGAAGACTGGATGGCACAGTGCCTCGTGATGGTGAGCTGAATCCCAATATTGTCGGTATGGCCCTTGGTTTTCCCAATACTTCCGGCAGACCTATACCGGCCGTTGTGGCTAACAGGCCTCCCTCCCTTTGTTCAGGGTGTCCCCACATAAACTCATACCAGGCGCTGAATGAGGTGCTTACAGCCTTTTCAAAAGGAAGGGTGTTTTCAGATATTGGCTGTTATACCCTGGGTGCACTTGAACCCTTTGATGCCATTAATAGCTGTGTTGATATGGGTGCTTCCATTACTATGGCCAAAGGTGCCGCAGACGTTGGGCTGTCTCCGTCAATAGCAGTGATAGGGGATTCCACTTTTACCCATTCGGGAATGACGGGATTGCTCGATTGTGTTAACGATAAATCGAATGTGAAGGTAATGATACTGGACAATGCAACCACAGCCATGACCGGCGGTCAGCCTTCTGCGGCACATGGAAGGATAGAGGCGATCTGTAAAGGGCTTGGTGTGGAAGAAGAACATATTATCGTGTTAAACCCTTTACCGAAATTTCACCAGGACAACCTGGCCATGTTGAAAAAGGAACTTGAATATCAGGGGGTTTCAGTAATTATTCCCCGCAGGGAATGCATTCAAACCATCACCAAGCGGAAGAAAGACGATATAAAAGCAAAAAAAACAGAGTAGGCCAATATATCGTGCTCTTTTGTAGGGCCACGATATATCGTGGCCCTACAAAAAGGAACGAATATGGCCTGACAAAAGGAACGAATATAGTATCCAAACAAAACAATAAAAAAAATTACCACATGAAGAAAGATATAATCATGGCAGGTGTCGGGGGGCAGGGGATACTGTCCATTGCCGCAACTATTGGAATGGCTGCCATTAAGGTGGGAATGCATTTAAAGCAATCGGAAGTGCACGGTATGAGCCAGCGTGGAGGAGATGTTTCTTCCAACCTCCGTATTTCGGATGATGAAATTTTCTCAGACCTTATCCCTCATGGGAAAGCGGATATGATCATCTCTGTGGAACCTATGGAATCGCTGCGTTACCTGCCGATGTTAGCGGATGACGGCTGGATCATTACCAATACCAAGCCATACATCAACATAAAAAATTACCCTGAAATGGAAAGCATCATGGCAGAGGTGGAAAAAATTCATAACCACATTGCCCTGGATGCCGATACAATTGCCAAAAACCTCGGAGCCACCAAGTCGGCCAATATGGTGATACTC
>JAPLDE010000149.1 GCA_026391855.1 Bacteroidota bacterium
ATTCACATCGGCAGCCTTCCGGGTCAGCCCTGCCAAAGGGTCCAGGCCCATAAAAGCCCTTAATGCGATCAATGCATCGGTTGAATTGATCCCCCCGGCAGGTCGGGAAGAAGTGCATTTTACCTGGTACGTTCCCTCCGCTTGCAGGCAAAAGAAATACCTGCCCAGGTAATCGGTGGTGGTGGTCTGTAAAACCTCTCCGCCCGTTGTTTGCAATTGGACCAGAACATCATATAAGGGTGTTGAGGCATTATTGAGGTAAGTAACCTGCCCGCTGATATTCCCACAATTTTGTCCGCTCACTAGGGAAAGAAGAAAAAATAAGCCCAAAACTAGACATAAATGTCTGATTGTCTTCATAATAAGATCGAATTAAGGATTATCTTCAAATATACAGTCAAATTAATTCATTACCAAATCATCAAACCGATATTTCATTTCCAAATTTCCAAATTTTCAAATTTTCAAATTGTTCATCATCAAATCTCTAAATCATCAAATCGATATTTCATTTCCAAATTTCCAAATTTTCAAATTTTCAAATTGTTCATCATCAAATCTCTAAATCATCAAATCATCAAATTAATATCCGGTCTTCGTACAAAACATACAGAAACAATTATCTAGTTATCTTTGCGTGATAAATGAATCATATTATGCAACAGGTTGAAGCTTATCAACCCCGGAATCACGTAAGGATCGTTACCGCTGCTTCCCTTTTCGACGGTCACGATGCGACCATCAACATCATGCGGCGGATCATGCAGGCCAGCGGCGCTGAGGTTATCCACCTGGGACATAACCGTTCCGTTCAGGAAATAGTAGATTGCGCCATCCAGGAAGATGCCCAGGCCATTGCCATTACCTCATACCAGGGTGGGCATATTGAGTTTTTTAAATACATGTACGACCTTCTGGCAGAGAACGGATGCAGCCATATTAAGATCTTCGGGGGAGGTGGCGGAGTGATCCTCCCTAAGGAAATTGAAGAA
This sequence comes from Bacteroidota bacterium, assembly GCA_026391855.1. Lineage (GTDB taxonomy): Bacteria > Bacteroidota > Bacteroidia > Bacteroidales > CAIXZF01 > JAKLIX01. The sequence goes on from JAPLDE010000149.1 coordinate 993, forward strand.
CTCCATCGTTATGGGATCGCCCGTATCTTTTCACCCGACGACGGCCGCGCCATGGGCCTCCAGGGGATGATCAACAAAGTTATCAGACTTTCAGATTATCAGACTGTTACACCGGATGCTTTTGTAGGGATACGATATATCGTGTCCCTACAAAATGCCGACCACCAACTGCCGACTATCGACTGCCTACTGCCTACTGCCTACTGCCAACTGCCGACTAAAATAATAGCCCAACTCATCACCCTGGCCGAAAACTTTCCCCATCAGTTCAAACATATTTATGAGAGTTTACCGGCTTCTTCTGAAAAAACAATCCCTGTTCTGGGTATCACCGGTACGGGAGGCTCAGGAAAGTCCTCCCTGATTGATGAGATCGTCAGGAGGTATCTGCAGTTTAGCGACAAGACCCTTGCGATCGTATCGGTTGATCCCACAAAACGTAAGACCGGCGGGGCTTTGCTGGGTGACAGGATCAGGATGAATGCCATCAACCATCCGCGGATCTTTATGCGGTCGCTGGCTACACGTGAATCGCACAAGGCGGTTTCAAGACATATTGCCGACGTGGTCAGTATTTATAAGAAGGCTGGTTTCGATTTCATCATTATTGAAACTTCCGGGATCGGGCAGTCTGATACTGAAGTGGTTGACTTTTCAGACCTTTCGCTATACGTGATGACTCCTGAATACGGGGCTGCCTCCCAGCTGGAAAAGATCGATATGCTTGACTTTGCCGACCTGGTAGCCATCAATAAGTCCGACAAGAGGGGTTCCCTGGATGCAGTCCGGGATGTTAAGAAACAATACCAGCGAAACCACAAACGCTTTGAAGAAGAAGCAGACTCAATGCCGGTATACCCTACCATTGCCTCCCAATTCAATGATATCGGGGTCAATCTGCTCTTTTATTCCTTAATGTCAACAATCAGGGAGAAAACAGGAATTGACCTTGTGACTGAGAAACAGGAAAAGGCTTCGGCATCCGATAAGATCGATATCATCCCTGCCAACCGTACGCGTTACCTGGCTGAGATTTCAGAAATTATCCACGGCTATAATAAATGGTCAGAAGAACAGGCGGAAATTGCCCAGCGGTTGTATTCCATCCGGAAAACGCTGGAAACCATTCGCCATCTGCCTGAACCCGACAAACATAAGCCAACGGCAACACAATTCAAGGATGTCGGGCTTTTACCGCAGCTTGAAAGACTGTATGAGCAAGTGGTCAGGCAACTTGCACCCGATAACCTGGAGATCATCAATAGCTGGGAAGATAAAAAAAAGAAGTACCTGGCCGAACAATTTAAATACCAGGTCAGGGACAAAGAAATCTGCGTGGATACCCATACTGAGTCCTTATCCAGGTTGAAGATCCCCAAAGTGGTCCTGCCTTCATACAAGGCATGGGGAGATCTGCTAAGGTGGAATCTCAGGGAGAATGTTCCCGGTGAATTTCCCTATGCAGCCGGCGTTTTTCCGTTCAAAAGGGAGATGGAAGATCCCACCCGTATGTTTGCCGGTGAAGGAGGCCCGGAAAGGACCAATAAAAGATTTCATTACCTTTCCTTTGGCATGCCCGCTATCAGGCTTTCCACCGCTTTCGATTCAGTGACCCTGTATGGGCACGACCCCGGCCGACGGCCCGATATCTATGGAAAGATAGGTAATTCGGGGGTTTCCGTTGCCTGTCTCGACGATGCCAAAAAACTGTATTCCGGGTTCGACCTGGTAAAGACGAATACATCGGTTTCCATGACCATCAACGGACCCGCACCTGCCCTGGTGGGGTACTTCATGAACGCCGCCATCGATCAGCAATGCGAATTGTATATCAGGCAACAGGGTCTGGAAAAGGAAGTACAACAGAAAACAGAGGATTTCTACCGTAAGCAGGGGACCCGGCGTCCTGCCTACCAGGGTACGCTTCCTGAAGGAAATAACGGGCTGGGACTCATGCTGCTGGGAATCTCTGGCGATAAAGTCATTGACCCTGAGATATATGCAAAAATAAGGAAGGATACCCTCAGGAATGTCAGAGGAACGGTTCAGGCAGATATCCTCAAAGAAGACCAGGCACAAAATACCTGCATTTTTTCAACCGATTTTTCCCTGAAAATGATGGGAGACATCCAGGACTTCTTCATCAGGAACCAGGTAAGGAACTTTTATTCCGTTTCTATCTCCGGTTATCATATTGCCGAAGCCGGTGCCAATCCGATCTCCCAGATGGCCTTTACACTGGCCAACGGCTTCACTTACGTTGAATATTATCTGGCCAGGGGGATGGACATCGATAATTTTGCACCAAACCTTTCCTTTTTCTTCTCCAATGGCATAGACCCTGAGTATTCCGTAATGGGAAGGGTTGCCCGGCTAATCTGGGCTAAAGCCATGAAAATCAAATACAAAGCAAATCCACGGTCGCAAATGTTGAAATATCACATTCAAACCTCCGGCCGGTCACTGCACGCCCAGGAAATCGATTTTAACGACATCAGGACCACGTTACAGGCCTTGTATGCCATATATGACAATTGTAACTCCCTGCATACCAATGCATACGACGAGGCCATTACGACACCAACCGAGGAAAGCGTCCGCAGGGCTATGGCTATCCAGCTGATCATCAATCATGAACTGGGGCTCGCGAAAAACCAGAATCCCCTGCAGGGTTCTTTCATCATTGAGGAACTCACAGACCTTGTTGAAGAAGCCGTATTAATAGAATTTGAACGCATTTCTGAAAGAGGAGGAGTTTTGGGCGCGATGGAAACCATGTACCAGCGGGGAAAAATACAGGAAGAATCCTTGTATTATGAATCGCTGAAACACAGTGGAAAGCTTCCGATCATGGGTGTGAATACCTTTCTTTCCAGTAAAGGTTCACCAACAATATTACCGGGGGAAGTGATCAGGGCTACCGAAGAGGAAAAAGAATACCAGATACTCATGCTTGAACAATTGCATAAGACCCATGATGCTGAATCACACCGGGCGCTGCTTGCTTTAAAGCAGGCTGCCGCCCACAACCAGAATACATTTGAAAACCTGATGGAAGCCACAAAGTGCTGCTCAATCGGTCAGATAACCGGGGCCTTGTTTGAAGTCGGCGGGCAGTACCGGAGAAATATGTGATGGAGGTTATGAAAGTTATGGAGGTTATGAAAGTTATGGAGGTTATGAAAGTTATGGAGGTTATGAAGATTTTTACGACAAAACCTCAATATATTTGTTAATTGAACCAAATACCATATAGGTACCTGAACACTTGAACACTCGAACACTCGAATAATTTAACACCTTTTTGCATATGAATAGCTTCAACATCCTGGTAGTTAACCCCAAAGATCGTCTGACACAAATTGCCGTTTATGATAATCATAAACTCATGTACCTGATTAACAGGAAACATCCGGGAGATGACCTTGCCGGGTTCAGGACGTTGCCTGACCAGGTTGAATACCGCAAGGACATTATTCTTAATGAGCTGAAAAACAATGACTTCGTATTCGACCAGGTGAAAATCGTTATTTCAAGGGGTGGATTACTTAAACCGGTTCAATCGGGTGTGTACGCGGTTAATGAGAAAATGACGCAGGATTTGATTCAGAGTCCTGTGGGTGAAGATATTATAAACCTGGGTGGATTATTGGCCGAGGCCCTGTCGAAAGAAATTCCGGGCTCTGTTCCCCTGGTGGCTGATCCCACCGTTGTGGATGAACTGGAGGATGTAGCCCGTATTACAGGTTATCCTGAATTACAGCGGCGATCGGTCTTTCATGCGCTGAGCCAGAAAGCTGTAGCCAAACAGCATGCAGAAATGAATTCAAAGAAATACGAAGACCTGAACCTGATCGTGGCTCATATCGGGAACGGGACCACCGTGGGCGCACACCGTAAAGGTAGAGTCATTGATGTGAACCAGGGATTTGACGGTGACGGACCCTTCTCCTCCATTCGTAGCGGTAGTCTTCCAATGGGAGAAGTCGTCAGGATGTGTTTCGACAAACAAATGACCAAGGAACAGGTTCATTGCCTGATCACCCACTGCGGAGGCCTGAATGCCCACCTGGGGACTACCAGCATCACGGAAATAGAAAAAATGGTGGAAACTGGCGATAATCATGCCCGCCTTGTTATGGAAGCGATGGCTTACCAGATCTCAAAATCAATAGGTGAGATGTTCGCCGTCCTTCAAACGGAAGTGGATGCCATCCTGATCACCGGAGACCTGGCTCACAGCAACCTGCTCGTCCACAATATACTGACTCATGTTGACAAGATGGCTCCTGTTTTCGTTTACGCCGGAGATAATGACGTGCAGGCTATGGCTACCAATGCAAACAGGGTACTCAAAGGCGAAATGGAAGTGTTGGAATACATGGGATAACAGGCAACAATCAGCGGGATGATGCAGCTTTTTTCAATAGATACCGGTAATCTCAGACTCGACGGGGGAGCCATGTTCGGGGTGATCCCGAAAGCCTTATGGAACAATCTATATCCTGCAGATGAGAGTAACCTGATCAACCTGTCGATGAGGTGTTTGCTGATTGTCCTCGGAGATCGCAAGATTCTAATAGACAATGGGATAGGCAACAAGCAAAGTCAGAAATTCTTCAGCTTTTACAGCCTGAACGGTGAGGCTACCCTGGCAGGTTCGCTTCAAAAAGCTGGTTATGCCTGCGAAGATATAACGGATGTCATCCTGACTCACCTGCATTTTGATCATTGCGGCGGGGGTATAAAGCGGACTGAAGACGGTAACGGTTGGGAAACCACCTTTAAAAACGCCACTTACTGGACAGGAAAAGATCAATGGGAATGGGCCACTCATCCAAATAACCGGGAAAAGGCTTCTTTCCTGACTGAAAATATTATCCCTATCCGGGATAGTGGTCAACTTTCCCTAATTGAGAATAACAGGACACTTTTCGCAGGTGTCTCAGTACGATTATTTAATGGGCATACCGAAGGCCAGCTCATTCCTTTCATTGATTACCAGGAAAAGACTATCGTTTACTGTGGTGATCTCATACCCACCTCTGCACATATTCCCGTACCTTATATTATGGGTTATGATATACGTCCTTTAATTTCAATGAAAGAGAAGGAAGACTTTCTTAAAGAGGCTGTTGACAAGGGATATGTTTTATTTTTTGAACACGATGTCAACCATGAATGCAGTTTTGTCGGATTGACTGAAAGAGGATACAGGAATACCAAGACTTTCAGACTGTCAGAGTGTGTTTAATGCCTGCCTGCAAGAAGAATTTAAGGTAACATTTTTCGATAATTTGAGTAAAATTGCTATTAATGGGTAACTTTGCACCCGAATTAGTGTCATTATCTTATTCGAATTTTTCCAAAAATGAAAAAGAATATTCCAATCAATCCTTCCTTATATAATCCAGGAATGATAGTAATGGAAATTCCCTGTCTGCTCCCGGGCGGACAATTGGCGTTTAAAAACTTAAACTTTTAACAAATGAAAAAGCATGTTTACTTATTAATTACAGCCTTATTCATGGTTTTTGCCAACCTGTTTGTACCAGGCAAGGGTTTTGCTACAGCCATCGACTCCATCTCCGGTGAGATAACACCAATCCTGTGTAATGGTGACGGAACAGGAGCCATTATCCTGACAATCCATGGAGGCACTTCACCTTATACCTATCTGTGGAATAACGGGAGTTCCCAGAAAGACAGGCATTTTCTGCATGCAGGGACTTACAGTGTGACCGTTCATGATGCTGACGGGGACCAGGCCTCCAGGACTTTTACACTGGAGGAACCTGAATTGTTGTGGTATGATGCCATTGTTACCCCGGTAGGTTGTTACGGAGCCAATGACGGCGATATCGACCTGATCGTTTTTGGAGGGACTCCCCCATTCAATTTTAACTGGTCGAACGGAAGCACAGAAGAAGATCAACATAACCTGACGACCGGTATTTATCACGTTGTCGTCACTGATTTTAATGGATGTAGTAGCGAAGGCGATATTTTAATTTCAGGCCCTGCTTTTTCATTTGGTTTGAACGTGGTTATGGATCCTCTTACCTGCTTTGAGAACAATACAGGGAGTATTGCCATAACCCCTGCCGGTGGGGTCCCGCCTTTCAGCTATGCCTGGAATGACGGAGCCACCACGCAGACCCGCAGTGACCTGGCCGCAGGAACTTATTATGTTACCGTGATTGACAATAACGGAAATTGCTCATCAGCACCGGTAACTGTCACTCAACCAACTCCCCTGTCCATTAATGAAATAATTACTCAACCCAACTGCAGTGGAGTCCCAAATGGTTCCATTGTGCTCACCATTGAAGGCGGGACTCAGGATTACACCTATTTATGGTCAAACGGAGCCGTTACCAAAGACATTTCTGACCTGGGACCAGGTTTTTACAGCGTTACCGTAACCGATGCAAACGGTTGTACAGCCAATGCCGGGGCTTTCCAGATCTTCTATCCCGAAGCACTCAGCATCTCCTGGGACCAGGTAGATGTGACCTGCAATGGCGGGTATGATGGAATTATTACACTTACCATCACAGGTGGTATGCCACCCTATACCTACCTGTGGGATGACGGCTACACAGAATTGAACCGTTATGGTATCGTTGCCGGCAGTTATATCCTCACTGTTACAGATGATATAGGCTGTTCCACTTTCCAATTCTTCCTTATCCAGCAGCCTGAACCCATCCTTTTGCAACCAGTGGTTACAAATATTCCCTGCTGGGGGTTATCGAACGGACACATTACCCTTAACCCGGTAGGCGGAACCGGACCTTACACCTACGCCTGGAGTAATGGAGCTACCACAAAAAATTTACTGAATGTGCCTGCCGGCTCCTATTCAGTGGTTGTGACTGACAGCCAGGGATGTACTATTGAGGACGACTGGACCCTTACCCAACCCGATTATCTGTGGTTCGGAGTAAATGTAACAGGGACTACCTGCCCGGGAGGCAGCAACGGCAGTCTTCACCTGATACCTTTTGGTGGAACAGGACCTTACACCTATCTTTGGAATGACGGAGCCACCGGCCCGGAAAGATTTAACCTGCAGGCAGGTGTTTACCGGTGTACGGTAACAGATTTTGAAGGATGTACCTATTCAGCCCCGCTGACAGTCGGCTCACCTGCTCCTTTCAGTTACGCTCCTTCAATCACCAATGTCAGCTGTTTCGGAGGTAACAACGGAGCCATCAACATCACACCTTCCGGCGGAACTGCCCCATATACCTTTATCTGGAGTAACCTTGAAACCACCGAGGACTTATCCGGCCTGACCCAGGGCACCTATGGCCTGACCATTACTGATGCACATAATTGTGTTGCACAAACCCAGTTTGATGTTACAGAACCTGATCTGCTTGCTATTGATGCAGCTGTCAACCAGGTAAAATGCCCGGGAGGTAATGATGGTAGTATCACTTCCACAATATCAGGGGGAACACCGCCTTTTGTCTTTTCCTGGAATGATGGTACCGATACCCTTCAAAGGGATAACCTCACAGCCGGTACTTATTTCCTGACTGTTACCGACAGCCTGGGATGTTCTCTTGAAGTTGACTTCACCGTTTTTCAACCCGATCCTTTTGCCTTTAATGAAAACGTAACCAATATCAGCTGTAATGGCCGCACCGATGGAAGCATCAGCCTGGCTGTCAGCGGAGGAACAGGACCTTATACCTACCTTTGGTCGACAGGCCAAACCGACGAAATGATTGATACCCTGGGTATCGGTGATTATACCGTCACCATTACCGATGATCATCTTTGTGCGGCTGAAACTACTTTTACCATTACACAGCCTGAAGTTCTTGCTGCTACCCTTAACCCGACAAACATCAGCTGTTTCGGTCTGACTGACGGACAAATTGACCTTATTGTCACCGGAGGTACCACACCCTTTTCTTATTTATGGAGCAATCTGGAAATAACAGAAGACCTTACTGGTCTCGGTGTTGGAAATTATTCAGTAGTTGTTACTGATTTTAACGGATGCATTATCGACGGACAGGCCGATATTACTGAACCCACCCAGTTGGAAGTAAGTGGTGTAAAAACCGACCTGTTCTGTTTCGGTGATCTTCTCGGGACGATCACTCTCACTGTTGACGGTGCCACTCCACCTTATTCTTTCCGCTGGAGCGATGGTAACGAGGATCAGGACCGTACCGGGTTAGGTGCAGGAACTTATTCAGTTACGGTAACAGATTACAATAACTGCCAGAACATCCAATCCTTCGACATCCTTCAACCGGAAGAAATTACGGTACTGGAAACAATTTCTGATGTTACCTGTAATGCTGACGGCAACGGCAGCATAGGGATAATCACTTCAGGCGGTATTACTCCGTACAATTATTTATGGAGTACAGGGGCGATCACAAGCGATATCACCGGCCTATCCGGTGGAACCTACACCCTGTCTATTACGGATGGCAACAATTGTGAGAAAGCTTTCTCTTTCGATGTGTATGAGCCTGATTTACTGGTTGTTGACGGGACCCTAACAAATATTACCTGCTTTAATGCCGGCGATGGGACAATAACACTCAATGTTACAGGTGGAAACCCTGATTATTCATATTTATGGAGTAATGATGAAACGACCTCATCTCTTACTGGTCTAACACCCGGTGATTATACGGTAACTGTAACAGATACAAAGGGTTGCACAAGCCAAAGCACCTTCAGTATTACCCAACCAGCCGTGTTGGATTTCTCTGCTGTGATCAGCCCGGTCACCTGCTATGCCGGCAGCAACGGATCGATTGATATTACCGCTTTTGGCGGGACACCCGTTTACACTTATCTCTGGAGCACAGGTTCAACCTCAGAAGATCTCACTGGTCTGACCACAGGGGTTTATCATATCACCGTCAGCGATGCCAATGGTTGTACCAAAACCAACCCGTTAACCGTTTCAGAACCGACAGAAATCATCGCCTTAACAGCAACACAAGTCCCTGTAAACTGTAACGGAGGCACTGATGGCGGAATCAACCTCGAAATTTCAGGAGGTACACCCGATTATTCCTTCCTGTGGAGTAACGGTTCGACTGATCAAAACCTGACCGGTGTTGCCATCGGCTCCTATACCGTAACAGCTACCGATGCTGACCTTTATTGTTCAGTTATCAGTGCCACGGTTCTTCAACCGGAAATCATCACCAGTTCTTCTGTGGTGGTTGATGCCTCTTGCAATGGCCTGGCAGACGGAACCATAACGCTAACCGTCCAGGGTGGCAACGCTCCATATTCTTATAACTGGGATAACGGAGCTATTTCGGATATTGTGACTGGTTTGGCTGCAGGCACCTATGCCGTTCATGTAACGGATGCAAAAAATTGCCAGTACGATACAACAATCATTGTAGGCGAGCCACAACCCCTGATCTTTGATTATCAGGTACTTAATGTGAGCTGTTATGATGCAGGAGACGGACAGATCATCATTTCAACCAGCGGAGGAACCCCTGATTACAGCTGGGCCTGGAGCAACCTGGAAACCACTGAAAGCATTGCCAGCCTTACCCCGGGTGATTACCATCTGGCAATTACAGATGCTCATTTCTGTACTACCACCGGTGATTTCACAATATCCCAACCCGGTCTTCTTGAAATTGTGACCGACGAGGTTGTACCTGTCCTTTGTCATAATGGGAATAATGGAGCCATTAATCTTTCAGTTACCGGTGGAAGCCCCGACTATTCTTTTCTGTGGAATGACGGAGCAACTACTGAAGACAGAACCGGACTCACAGCAGGCACTTACACGGTAACTGTTACTGACGCCCATTTCTGCGCTGCCGAAGAATCGTTTATTATTACAGAAACCTTCACCATTATTATTGACCAAGCCATAAATCCTGTAAGTTGTAACGGAAGATCCGACGGAAGTATCGAACTATCCGTTTCAGGAGGAACCGAACCCTATACCTATCTCTGGGAAAACGGAGATCAGGGCAGAAAACGATACGATCTCCCGGCCGGAGATTATACCGTTATTGTTACGGATGCAAACGGTTGCTCTGAAACAGCCGTTATTACAGTACAACAACCTGATAATCTGATTATTAACGGATCTGTTACCAATGTTTCCTGCTTTGGATTACATGACGGTTCGATCATGACGGAAACTACCGGTGGAAACGGTGAATATTCATGGTTATGGAGTAATGAGCAAATCACTGAAGACCTGGAAAATATTCCTACCGGCACCTATTCGGTCACCGTCACAGATAAAAAAGGTTGCACGGCATCCAACTCTTTTGATATTACCTCTCCAATGCCAGTTACCGGGCTTATCCAACCCTATGACCAAACGCTGGTGTGCAGCGGCAATACTATTATCCCGATAATTTTTGTTCCTGATCATTACCTTCAGGAATCGGTCAGTTATTCATGGACCAGGGACCACGTCCTTGACGTAACCGGTATACCTGCTTCAGGTACTGACTCCGTCACAGGGAATCTGATCAATACCACATTTAATAGTATAATGGTCACCTTTACCATTAATGCAACCATCGATGGCTGCCCGATTGTTACACAGACATCTACAGTTCATGTTGCCCCGGCTTTTCAGGTCGGATTTACTAATGAGGATATTATGTGCCACGGAGATTCCGTGCTGGTAAATGTTCATGCCATAGGCGGTATTGGTCCTTTTACAGGAGAACAGTCGCTTTACCTGGGAGCCGGATCTCATACCTTCACAATCACAGATGGCTTTGGATGTGTTGCAACCGGAACACTTGGGTTAACAGAACCTCCACTCATTGAAATCTCAGGTGTTCCCATCAGGGCTATCTGTACGAACCAGCCAAACGGGGGTATCAATGTTAATGTAAGCGGTGGTTCTTCACCTTATACCTACCTCTGGAACGATGGAGTTACCACAGAGGACAGGACCGAACTCCTGTCAGGAATTTATACTCTGACCGTTACTGATAGCCTCGATTGCCAGATGTCGGAAACATTCGTTGTCGGAGCCTGGCACCCTGCTCCACAGGGATCGCTGGATGCTTCACCTGTTGGCTGTTACGGACAACCTAACCAGATTTACTTCTACCTCAGCGGTTCAGCTCCCTGGAGCATAACCTATTCAATTGGTACAACAACGTATGCTGCAGCCAATATTAACACCTCAGTCTATACCATTAACCCCGTTTTGATAGGCCCCACAACCATTGCACTGCTTTCGGTAATAGATAAATATTGTATCGGAAGCGTCCTAAGCAATCCTATCACCATTAATGTTGTCACTCCGCCTGCTGCTTCGCTGGTAATCCCTTCACCTATCTGCAAGGGCCAGGAATCACACATAACAGTGAACCTGACCGGAACAGCGCCCTGGACACTGACATGGTTTGATGGTGTTACTCCACATACGGTTACCGGAATCACTTCCTCTCCTTATATCATTACCTCTACACCCACTCAATCGAGACAATATTCACTGCAATATATGGCAGACAATTACTGTACTGCTTCTACCCTAGGAACTCCTGTCACCCAGATCGTTTATATGCTTCCTACTGCCACCTTGTCAGGAAATCCTACCATCTGCGAAGGACTGACAACTTCTTTGCAGGTTCATTTCACAGGATTGGGTCCCTGGCAAATTGAATATACTGATGGTGTTACTACCCATACAATCTCCAATATCGGGAATGTCAACTACAACCTTCTTTTAAGTCCTTCTGCTACAACAATATATCAACTTTTAGCGGTAAGAGACCAGCATTGCGACGGTAACGTCTTCGGAACAGGAATGATCCAGGTGAATCCACGCCCGACCACTACCTGGATAGGCCCCGATTCTGCCTGCCTCGGATCCAGCATCACGCTCTCTTTAGTCCTGACCGGTTCACCACCCTGGTCACTGATTTATTATGACGGGACATCTCACTCTATTCCAAGTATTATGTACTCACCGTATACGATTTACTCCACCATTAATGCCAACAAAACATTTACAGTAACCTATCTGGTTGATGCCAATTGCCAGGCGCTCAACCAGCAACAAATGGGACAACCTAAACTTGTGAAAGCGCATAGCTTGCCAACAGGTATATTGTCAGGTCCTTCCAATAGCTGTTATGGTGTAGGAGCCGATATTCAGGTTGATCTGACGGGAACTCCTCCCTGGACGGTAGCCTGGTATGAAAACGCCCAACTCTATTCCCAGGATAACATTATGTCATCTCCCTTTGTTTTCCACGTTGATCCCTCAAATACAACTAATTACTTCTTATCATCAATTCATGATGTTTTCTGTCCAGGGATAATATTAGGGCAACAACTTACTGTATCTGTTTCTCCTTCTCCTGTTCTGGAACTCGGTAACCTCCAGGCTAACAATGCGGTTTGCAGCGGTTTGGGTCTGAACCTGATAGCTGCTTTCCTCGATGGAGTTCCCCCGTTTACCCTGAACTATCTGGATGAGACCGGTAACTTACATTCTCTTACCGACCTGGTCTCAGGTTCTGAAATTCAGATCATACCTCCTGCAATCCCTGGTTCCTATAATTACGAAATGGTTTCAGTAAGTGGCAATAATGGTTGTGAAGTTATCCTCAATCAGCTGTTTACAATAGTCGTCATTGCAGCACCCACCATCGACGCCGGACCTGACAGCACTATAACGCTTGGAAGTTCTCTGGTGTTAAATGGCGTAATCAACGGAGGTGTAGCACCTTTTACCATTCAATGGATCCCGGCCGACTACCTGGATGACCCGACAAGTCTTACACCAACCTGTACTCCTCTGGTTGCCATTACATACACCCTTCAGGTGACCGATAGTATTGGCTGTCTGATTTCCGACCAGGTAAATATTGGTGTGGATATGAGCCGGAATATTTTCGGTTATGTCAATTACGACAACCAGGCATTAACGCCCATGAACAATTGTAAAATTATGGTAAAGAACAGCCTTGGAACAGTGATTGATTCAACCTTGACCGGCAGCGACGGATATTATTCATTCACTAATCTCCCTGACGGAAACTTTACGCTGAGAGGATCTACAGATAAACCTTTCGGAGGGGTAAATTCAACCGATGCTCTTCTTATCCTGAAGAATTTTGTAGGCATGCAGCATCTTGAGGAAATTAATATTTTGGCGTGTGATGTGGAAATTCCTTGGGGACCGGCTATCAATGCCATCGATGCCCTGGCTGTAGCCAAACGTTTTACCGGTCAGATATCCAGCTTTTCAGTCGGAGACTGGTATTTTGAACACCCGGCAATAAGCATACCAACAGCTATAGCCCAGTATGATATCAGAGTACTGTGTTCCGGCGACGCTAATTCATCCTATATCCCTGCAGCCAAAGTAAATTCAACAGTTACCCTAACTACTTTAGGTGAGGTTAATCCGGGTCCCGGTAATGAGGTGATCATTCCTGTTTATATTGAAAACCCACTTGAAATTGGGGCTGTTTCACTGGTTCTCAATATTCCGGCCAACCTGACCGAGATAAGCAGTGTAACGCTTGCTGACGGAACCCCTGTCATATTCAGCCACCAGACAGGTGTTCTGAGGATATCCTGGTACAATACCGATCCGTTGAAATTATCCGCCATGGGTGAATTTATAAGAATAACGGCAAAGGTCAGCTCAAACGTCATCGACGATCAATACACCTTTACACTGGGAACTGGGTGTGAGTTAGCCGATGCCTTGGCTGCTCCGCTGGAAAATGTTAACCTGCTCATACCTAAGGTCATTGCAAACAGCAGCAGTCTGTTAGACCTGGGTGTCAACTACCCGAATCCTTTCAGCAACCTGACCCGGATCGCTTACTCCATACCCGAAGACGGTTTTGTGAAAATCTCTGTCTTCGACCCCTTTGGAAAGGAAGTTGCCACCGTCGTAAATGAGATACAGTCTGCCGGAATCCATGAAGTTACCGTCGATGGTTCCGGATTATCTTCCGGGGTATATCTCTATAAGCTAAGTTTCCGTTCTTCCAATGGAGAATCGATGAGACTCAGAAAAATGTCAATTCTCAGGTAACCCCTGAATTGAAATGCAAAACAAAGGCAGCAACTGACAGTTGGCTGCCTTTGTTTTTTCCATCAATTATCATAGATAAATTTTGTTTTAACAGAATTTGTTTTTACTTTTGCAGCCCTGAAACCAAAATAGAAAGAAGAATAACTTATGATCATTGTTCCTGTAAAAGAAGGTGAAAACATCGACAGAGCCCTCAAAAAATTAAAACGCAAGTTTGAAAAGACCGGTGTAGTGAAAGAACTCAGAGAGAGACAGAAATTCACCAAGCCTTCAGTAAAAAGAAGAGAAGAGATATTAAAGGCTATTTATATCCAGCATTTACAGGAAGAATCTGATAAGAGCTAATACCCAGCTTCTTATTTTTCAATGACTTCCGGAAAATATTATGAAGAATTTGGATTCTTCATAATATTTTTTTATATTTATACTCTGAACCATAAATGGCATCTTTACTATTCGATGATCAACGCTGAAAGGTTTCTGCAACACATCCGGTTCGAAAAGCGATACTCTCCGCATACTGTTATTGCCTATCAAAACGATCTCAAACAATTTTTTTTCTTTTTGGAAGAACGGTATAAGATTCAGGACATAAAGGCCGTTGATCACTTCCAGATCAGGTCATGGCTGGTTGAACTGATGAACCGGAAAGTATCGCCCCGTTCGGTCAACCGTAAACTCACCTCCCTCAAATCATTTTATAAATTCCTGCTGAAAGAAGGCCTGGTCGATTCCTCTCCCCTGGGCAAGGTCGTTGCTCCGAAAGTCGCCAAAAAACTTCCCGTTTTTATCGAAGAAGATTCCCTTGGCACCTTTCTCAACCGTTTTTCAGGATCTTCTGATTACCTTCAGCTCAGGGACTACCTGATCCTGGAGTTGTTCTATGCCACCGGGATGAGAAGAGCTGAATTGCTCAACCTGAAAGAAAAAGACATCGATTTTACGCATTCAACCCTTAAGGTACTGGGAAAACGAAACAAGGAAAGGCTGATCCCTTACGGGAAACATCTTGCAAAGATCTTAGACGATTACCTGGGTGTTAAACAAAAGTATTTTGAACTTGTTACCCTGCAAGATGACAGCTTGTTTTTAACACAGAAAGGAAAGAAAATTGATCCCAGGGTATTGTACAGGATCGTTAATTCATACCTGGAAGAATTTGCCAGGACCGAAAAGAAGAGTCCTCACGTGTTACGGCATACATTTGCCACCCACATGCTAAACCATGGGGCCGACCTGAATGCCATCAAAGAGATACTGGGTCATGCAAATCTGTCAGCGACACAAATATACACCCACAATACAATTGAAAAATTGAAAAGAATATATGAACAAGCCCACCCAAGGGCATAAAAAAAGGAGGCAATATGAAAATTTCCATTAATTCTGTTCATTTTAAAAGTGATAAGAAACTTGAAGACTACATCAACGACAAGGTTAGCAAGCTTAACCAATATTACGAAGGGACGATTGGCAGTGAAGTGACCCTTAAACTGGACAGTAACGAAAAAGTGAAAGATAAGATAGTGGAAATCAGGGTTGCCATCCCGGGTAACGACCTATATACCAAAAAAGAAAGCAAGTCATTTGAAGAAGCAACCACCCTGGCTGTTGAAGCAGTC